>CBFGIH010000152.1:0-4239 GCA_965648775.1 Caldifarciminota bacterium
GTCATTCCCCTGTTTCTCGGCATCCTCTATGTAACCCGCTTCATCCCCCGCCTGTCCTTTTTGGTCCGGGTGCCAATTGCCTTCATCCTCGGCTGGGGTTCCGGTGTCTCCATCCCCGCGGCGCTGCAAACCGATGTCATCAAGCAAATGCAAAGCACCTTGCTGACCCGCACGACTTTCAGCGGCTTTTTTTACGTGGTCAATGCCGTTTTGATTTTAATCGGCGTGATCACCACCCTGATCTACTTTTTCTTTTCCCGGGAACGCCGGGGCATCTTTAAAACTTCGTCTTACCTCGGGATCATTTTCATCATGCTCGGATTCGGCGCCTCGTTCGGATACACGGTGATGGCGCGGATCAGCCTGCTCATCGGCCGGTTTCAGTTTCTGCTCGGACCCTGGCTGGGAATAATAAAATAGGTCTTGCCGGTAATCGCACCGCGTCCGCCATCGGGCATGGGCGACGTGGGAATTTACTGCTTTTGAATCAATTCCTTCAGATTTTCCAGCAGGGGAACCGCTGACCGGTACTTAGCAATGGGAATCACGTAAAAACCATCAACAAAAGGATTGATCCGGTGTGCGATTTCGAACAGCATGCTGGTTTCATCGTTTTCTTCAAGTCGATTGATGTAGGAATACGGTATACCAAGAAATTTCATGAGCGCAAACGCTCTTTTCTTGGAATGGAGAAAGGAGAGCCCGGCAATCACCTTTGCTCCGTGAAAACGTCCGCGAAACTCCTGGATAATGGCGGTGAAACGGTCGGGATCAAACACGGGCTGGGTGAAAAAAAACTCGGCGCCGTTCCGGGATTTTTCCGCCGCTTTGATGAATTCACCATAAATATTGGGTACGTTGGGATTGAAACTCGTGGCCAGACACAGCGGCAAGGGATTTATCGTGCAGCGGGTTGAAGTCAAACCTTGCTTGAGGGCACTGCCGATGCGAAGCAATTTGGCTGAATTGAGCTCAAAAATACTTCGGCCCGAAGCCGGCGCGTCGCCAGTCACACACAGGATATGCCTGATGTCCAGGGCGCGGC
The DNA here is from genome assembly GCA_965648775.1 of Caldifarciminota bacterium. Classification (GTDB taxonomy): domain Bacteria; phylum Hydrothermota; class Tepidihabitantia; order SM23-42; family JAOAFX01; genus CBFGIH01. The sequence goes on from CBFGIH010000152.1 coordinate 1,046, forward strand.
AGCCCAGCAACTGGCTTTCAAAACTTAAAAGAGTGTAATGCCGGGCAACAAAATGAGGAATGGCGGGCAGTTCGAGTTTTTCTTGAAGAATATGGCCAAAACACAGGGAATCAGTGCGCAATTTACCCAAGGGGTTGGAAGGCAGATTAACCGCGTCTAATAAAGGAGCCAGGGGTTTAATTTCGTCACTTAAGGCGCCGGCATTGCCATCCAGCGGCGGTAAAACTTCCAGCGTGACGATTTTACGTTTTTTGATTAAATCCGAAAGCAGGACCGGGCTCACCATCAGTTTATCCGGGTTAAAGCAGAAAAAATAGATTTCTTTGGCGGCCGGCCGCGGCAAATCCATGCGCTTGATTGCGTCCCTGCCCACGTTGGGTTGAGACAAGGCGTCAGCTCTGATCGAGCGTGGCGATTTTTATTGGACCGGGTAAAAGCCGGCGGGCTAATCGTCATGAAACAACCGTTGAATGATTTTCAACCCCTCGGCCGCGCTGCGGGCCGCCGCCTGCGCACCGATCTGACGCGCAAAATTGTCACTGACATTTGGTCCGCCGATGATGACCGGGACCTTAAAGCCCTGCCGCCGCAGAGCCGTGATCACCCGGCCCATCTCCGGCATGGTCGTGGTCAACAGCGCGCTTAATCCGACGACGCCAGGCCGGTAGCGCCGGACCGCCTCGCAGATTTTTTCCGAAGGCACGTCCTTGCCCAGATCGATGACCCGAAAACCAGCAGACTCAATAACCAGGGCCGCGATGTTCTTGCCAATGTCATGAATGTCACCCCGGACCGTGGCCATCAGTACCGGCCGCCGAGAACGGAACCGGGCCGGACGATTTTTTCTGATCAGGGCCAGTGCCGCCTGCGCGGCGGCAGCACTACGCAGCAGATCCGGCAGAAAATAAACGCCGAGCCGGTACTGATCACCCACCCGGCGGAGGCCGGGAATGATCTGCCGGTTAATGATGGTTTCCGAGTCTATTTTCTGTTCGAGCAGCACGGCGGCCATCTTTTCTGCGGCGGCCGCGTCGCCGCGGATCACCGCGTGTTTCAGATCGTGCTTTTCCTTGCCCGGCCCGTAGGCCGGAGCCGCCGCCGGTAAAGATGGTTTAAAGAGCCGCACCGCATCGCGGATCATGTGCATGACATTTTCGTCGAAGGGGTTCACGATCAAAAAATCCACGCCGGCCTTGATCGCCAGCACTGCCAGGGAAGCATTGAGGCCGGACCGCTGATCCATGCCATAGGACACGTTGGAAATACCCAGAACCGTTAACTGGCCTTGCCGGGAAATCGCCTCGACCGCTTGCAACGTTTCCGAAAGCTGGTCCGGCGCCGTGGCCTGGGGCAGGACCAGCGGATCAAAGATCAAATCGCGCAAGGGAAAATTTAACTGCCGGGCAATGCGTCGTGCCCGATGAAAATTGGCTATTCGTTCTGCGGCACAGCGCGGCAGGGAGGCACCGGCCAGGGAAATCACGGCTTTGAAACCATAGCGTTTGACCATGGGCAGGAATCGCCGGAGAGCGCGGGGCTGGCAGGAAATTGAATTATAAACGCCGACGCCGGGATAAGCGGCCAGGACTTTTTCCGCGGCCTGGAAATCCAGGGTATCAATGAAAACCGGACCGCCGGCATCCAGCAGATTTCGATCCACGGCCTGATTCAAGGTCAATGTTTCCGGAACGCCGGCAGCAAAAGCATTGATGTCAACGATAGCCGCGCCCAGTTCATATTGTTTTTGTGCTTCCTGTCCATAAGCGGAATAATCGCCGTGCTGGATTGCGTTTTTCAGCCGGGATCGGCCCGAAGGATTGAGTCGTTCACCGACGATTGCCGGGATGCCCGGTGTCCGTTCAAACAAGCGCCGCGGACCGGCAAGGACAAAGGACCGCGTGGATCGACGGCGCGGCCGCAGCGCGCGCTTATACCGGGCCAGGCGCCGGATATGTTCGGGCGTGGTGCCGCAGCAGCCGCCAATCATGCCCGCGCCCGAGGCAATGTATTCGCCGAAATAACGCGACCAGGTTCCCGGATCCAGCGCTGCGTGTGCCGGCCCTTGGCCGGCGTTGGGCTTGACCGAAATGACCCGTTCCGTAAACCGCGCCATCCGGTTCACGGCTTCCCGCGCGGTATCCGGGTCAAGACAATTGACGCCGATGCCGGCCGCGCCCAGCCGGTCAAAGGTGAGAGCGATGGTCTCCGGCATTTCGCCCAAGAGGGTCCGGCCCGAACGATCCAGGGTGAAACTGACAAAAATACAGCGGCCATAAGGCTGACCGGCTAAAAAAGCCGCTTTCGCTTCCCGCAGGGAGGTAAAGGTTTCAAGAAAAAAATCACGGACGCCGTGCCGATGGAAAAGGCGAAACAGCCGGCCGTAGGCACGGCGGGCGTCGTCAAATTCACGCGGGCCATACGGCCGCAGTAAACCGGCCAGGGGACTGACATCAGCCAGGATGCGGGCAGGCCCGGCGGCGCGGCGGGCCAGCTCAACACCGGCGCGGATAATCCGGTTTAAACGGGATAAGGAAAATCGGTCCGGATCAGCGTTGAAAGTGTTGGTCAGAATGCGGTCGGCGCCGGCTTCGAGGTAAGACCGGTGCAAATCATACACGGCGGCGGGGTTGCGCAGATTCAGCACGCAGGCCGGCTCGCCCGGCCGCAAGCCGGAATCCAGTAAATTGGTACCGGCTGCGCCATCTAAAACTGTGATGGTCCGGCGTGATCCGCAGGGTAATTTTAACATGCTCGATTATATTCTTAATTTTCGAATAGTCAATATAAGACCCTCGGTTTTAATTACCCGGCCGGCTTGCCCGGTCGAGATCTCTATTCTAACGGTCTGACACCGTTTTTTCCTAAATTTTTCGTTTTTTTCGCAAAATTAAGGGTCGTGCTTGACATTTTATATTTTTTAATTATAGTTTATTGTGTTTGCGCGGTCCCGGAAATCTCCCAGCCGGCAGTTAACCACCATTATTCTGGCGGCCGGCCGCGGCAAAAGGATGTTTTCCCGTCTTCCCAAAATACTCCATCCAATCCTGGGTAAGCCCATGATTGAATTCGTCGTGGAAACTGCCTTAAACATCGGCAGTGATCAGATCGTGCTCGTGACCAGTCCGGATCGCCCGGGCCTGCGCCCCGGTCTTAATCAAAAAGTCACGTACGCAGTCCAAACCGTTCCACGCGGC
>CBFGIH010000153.1:0-385 GCA_965648775.1 Caldifarciminota bacterium
GCCATCCGTTCCTGCGTTTTTAACCGACCATGGATCACCGCGCTTTTGTATCCGGGAAATTCATCCGTGACCTCCTGATAGGCTTCCTGCACGGATTTGAGATCGATTTTTTCCGAAGTTTCGATGATCGGGCAGATAACGAACGCCTGGCGGCCATCGGCGATGGCTCCGCGGATAAAATCATATATTTTTTTCTGTTCGGCATTGCGCACCAAACGGGTGATGACAGCGCCCCGGCCGGGCGGTTTTTCTGCCAGGGTGGAAACATCCAGATCACCGTACAGGGTCAAAGCCAGCGTTCGGGGAATGGGCGTGGCGGAAAGAACCAGAAAATCGGGATTCACGCCTTTATTAACGAGAGCCGCCCGTTGCATGACGCCGAACC
>CBFGIH010000153.1:395-4214 GCA_965648775.1 Caldifarciminota bacterium
TAATCCGAGTTTTTTGAACATAATATCACCCTCGATCAAAGCGTGGGTGCCGATAACGATGACCGCTTCCCCTCCGCCGATTTTCTTCAAAATCTCGTTGCGCTCATCCCGGCGCAGACTTCCGGTCAACAGCACCGGCTTCACGCCGATCCGACGCAGGCGGTCGGCGTGAACCAGGTAATGCTGTTCGGCCAGGATTTCGGTCGGAGCCATGAATGCCGCCTGATGGCCGTTTTCCGCTGAGATCAAACAGGCATACAGAGCAACCACGGTCTTGCCCGAACCGACATCGCCCTGGAGCAGACGGTTCATGGGCACGGCGCGGGCCATATCCGCCCTGATTTCTTCCAATACCCGTTTCTGTTCGTCCGTGAAAACGAAAGGCAGGGATCGAACAAAAGCTGAGGTGAGTTTTCCGGCTTCCGGCTGCACGAGGCCGGGCTTCCGGGCCATGCGGGCTCGGCGCCGGGCCACGACCAGTTCAAAGCGCAGAAACTCATCATAAACCAGCCGACGCCGGGCCCGAGCGGCATCGGCCATGGTTCCAGGAAAGTGCAGATCACGCAAAGCCTCGGCCAGGGTCACCAGGCCGCGCCGTTGCCGTAAAAATTCGGGCACGGTTTCGGTCAGGTTGGCTGGCATCTGTTCCAGAATTCGGCGCACGGCGCGGCGCACATCCCAGATCGTCAGTCCTTCGGTGAGCGGATAAATGGGAATGATCGCGCCCGCCTTGCGTTCCTCCAGGTCGGCCGGGGTCAGAATTTCATAAAGCGGATTGACGAACTGTAGGCGACGATAATAGCTGACCGGTCCCGAGAGCAGCAGCCAGTCGCCAGCCTTGAATTTTTTCTTTAAATCGGGACGGTTGAACCAGCGGACCACCACGGATCCGGTATCGTCCGCGACCAACAGGGTGATCAAACTCGTCCGGTGCCGGGTGGTGCGGTGCTCGGTCATGGTGACCCGGCCGATGACGGTCGTGTCATCGTCAATCCGAAGATCGCGGATACAGCGGATGGCCGTGTAATCGAGGTAACGCCGGGGCAACAGATAAAGCAAATCGCGCACCGTGGCCACACCGATTTTTTCCAGGCAACGGGCGCGCTTGGGTCCGATCCCTTTAAGATACTGAACCGGGCTTTCGAGCGACAGATAATTTTTGTTTATCACGGCTTGGCTTGCGCCAGCTGATCCATCTCCTTGTGAAAACTGTCCGGATTCAATGCTTTCAATTCCGCTTCCTTGACATTAACCGCCTTGCGCTTGACCAGCACCGCCAGGCAGGCGTCAAACGTGATCATCCCCTGCGTTTGAGATGTCTGCAGAATAGACATCAGCTGGTGGGTCTTGGATTCCCGGATGAGATTGCGGACGCCCGTGGTTGAAACCAGAATCTCATAGGCCGCGATGCGTCCCTGGCCATCAGCGCGTTTCAGCAGGTTCTGTGAGATGATGCAGAGCAGATTGAGGGATAGCTGCATGCGGATTTGATTCTGCTGGTGAGGTGGAAAGACATCGATGATCCGGTCCAGGGTGGAAATCGCGTCCGAAGTATGCAGGGTCGTGATGACCAGATGCCCGGTTTCGGCCGCAGTGATGGAAAGCGATATCGTTTCCAGGTCGCGCATCTCGCCGACCAGGATGACGTCCGGATCCTGCCGGAGCACGAATTTCAGGGCGTTCGCGAAGGAATGGGTATCGCGGCCGACATCTCGCTGGGTCACGACCGCTTTTTTGTTTCGGTGAATAAATTCCACCGGGTCTTCAACCGTCACGATGTGGCAGGTGTCATTCTCGTTGCGGTAATCGATGAGCGACGATTGGGTCGTGGACTTGCCGCAGCCGGAAGGACCGGTGACGACGATCAGCCCGCGGGGTCGCATGACCATGTCTTTAAGAATCTTGGGAAAACCCAGATCATCGATGGTCGGGATCCTGGAGGGAATCAAACGCAGCACGGCCCCGGGCGCGCCCCGCTGGCGAAAAAGATTAATTCGGAAACGGGCCAGATCCGGAATCTCAAACGAAGCATCCAGTTCCATGGTCCGCTTGTACTCTTCAATCTTTTCCTTGCTCAGAATTTCAACCACTCCCGCCTCAATGTCGATGTCGTTGATAATTGGAAAATCGGTCAGGGTGTTCAATTCGCCGTTCACCCGCACAATAGGTTGACTGCCGACCTTGAGAATCAAATCCGAAGCGTTGAACTGGATTTGGGCTTTTAATAATTCCATTAACCTGGTCATGTCAGGCTCGCTTTTCAAACTCCTCAGGGGAAGTGCAATGAGCCAGGGCTTCCTCATAATCAATCAATCCCTGATGAAGCAGGTTTTTCAGATACTGATCCATTTGAATCATGCCGATTTTGGATCCGGTCTGAATCGCTGTGTAAATCTGGTGGGTCTTGGATTCACGGATGCCGCTGCGAATCGCCGGCGTGCAGAGCATGATCTCAAATGCCGCGACGCGGCCGCTGCCTTCTTTTTTGCGGACTAACGTTTCCGAGATGACCGCCTGCAGGCAGGTGGACAGCTGGAGCCGGATTTGCTGCTGCTGAGATGGAGGAAAGACGTCTATGATCCGATCGATCGTCTGCACCGCGTCAATGGTATGGAGAGTGGAAAAAACCAGGTGACCGGTCTCGGCGGCGGTTATGGCCTGGGCAATCGTTTCCAGATCGCGCATCTCGCCGACCAGAATGATATCCGGGTTCTGACGTATGGCCCGGCGCAGCGCCTCACCGTAGGAATAAGTGTCAATGCCGATCTCGCGTTGTTCAATGATTGAATTCTTGTCGCGGTGCAGGAATTCGATCGGGTCTTCGATCGTGATGATGTGCCGGCGCTGGGTTTGGTTTATGTATTCAATCACCGCCGCGAGGGTGGTGGATTTACCGCTGCCAGTTGGCCCGGTCACCAGCACCAGGCCCCGGGGCAGTTCAGCAATGCGCTTGAACACCAGGGGAAAGCCCCACTCGTCGATCGTCCGGATCTTCAGAGGAATTATCCGCAGCACGGCACCGATATGCCCCATTTGCTTGAAACAGTTAACCCGGAATCTTGCCACGCCGGGAATTTCATAGGCCATGTCAAATTCCAGCTGTTTATGAAAAGCCTCTTTCTGGAACGGTTTCATCAATTTGTAGATCAAGGCGGCCAGATCATCATCGTTCAAAGGCGGATATTCAGTCCGTTCCAGATTGCCGGCAACCCGGAAAACCGGGGGTTCGCCAAAGCGAAGATGTAAATCCGAACCTTCGCGTAAAACCAGTTCTTCTAAAAGGATATCCAGGTCAACGGCAGGCATGGTGTTGATTATGGAGCCGGGATTTTGACGAACGACCGGAAACCATGCGTGCCGTCAGAAAGAACATTCAACTGCGCGATTTTCGTGCTGGAAACTTTAAGCGTGTAGATGCCATTGGCAAAACCGGCGATGGGAATATCACACAGAGTCTGGGAAACCAGCGTGTCAATCCAAACCGGATTCATGAGATTCAATAGGCTTTCGGGCTGGGCTACGTCTGCCTGGTAAAGGGCCAGCACATATTCGTTAATACCGCTGATGGGAGCGATGTCCACGTGCAAAAGGGAATCGCTGACCGTGTCCGCGGACGGCTGATTGAAATGCTGGACCGGCAGAAGCGTAACCCGCGGGTAAATAAAATAGTAGACATCGGTGCCGCTGAGATAACTCATGCGGTACCAGATCGTGTCGCCCGGCGGCAACAGGGAATCAGAATCGGTGCAGGTCATTTCATCGGTGATGGGCTTGACCGTTCGCACAAACACCCAGTTCAATGAATCCAGGCTGCGCTCC
>CBFGIH010000154.1:0-4192 GCA_965648775.1 Caldifarciminota bacterium
GCGGATTTGGTGGAGGTAATTTTTTGGCTGCCGAGCCACAAAGCCGGCACATGCGGATCAAAATAGTCAACTTTGTGAACCAAGGGTTTGATGATTTCAAAAACGCGGATCGCCGGCGAATGGCGCAGGTCTGAGATATCTTTTTTGAAAGCCATGCCGAGCAAAAGCACGCTGCTGCGGCTCGGACACACGCCAGCTTTGCTCAAGGCCTCGATCGTCTTCTGGACGACGAAGAAAGGCATCTCCTCGTTGATCCGGGCCGACAGTTCAATGAAGACGGTATGAAAATCATATTCCCGGGCCTTCCAGGAAAGGTAGTACGGGTCGATCGGGATGCAGTGACCGCCCACGCCCGGACCAGGATAGAAAGGCATGTATCCGAAGGGCTTGGTCTTGGCCGCCTCGATCACCTCCCAGATATCAAGATTGCCCATGCGCTCGCACAACTGGGCGAATTCGTTGACCAGCGCGATGTTCACGTTGCGGAAGGTGTTCTCCAGCAGTTTGGTCATCTCCGCCGCCCGCGCCGACGAAACCGGATGCACGTCCTTCACGAACTGGCGGTAAAAAAACGCCGCCCGTCTGGTGCAGCCAGGCGTGACCCCGCCCACCACGGCGGGCGTGTTCTCCACGCTGAAATTTTTATTGCCGGGATCAATGCGCTCCGGACAGAACGCCAGGAAAAAATCACGGCCAACCTGATAACCGGTTTCCGCCAGGATCGGCAGGACCACCTTTTCCGTCGTCTCCGGATAAGTGGTGCTTTTCAAGATGATCAACTGACCTCGGCGCAGGATGTTCCGGATGCCCCGCGCGCTTTCCACGACCGGGGTCAAATCTGGTTCCTTGTTGATATTGACCGGTGTCGGCACGCAGATCATGATAATATCACAGGTTCGTAATTGACGATAATCCCCTGACGCCCGGAAGCATTTCTTTTTTAAACAGAACCTAAGGACGCGTGAGGTGACATCGTCAATGTATGAAATGCCGCGGTTTAACTGCTGAACCCGTTCGGGATCAATATCCACGCCGAGGACATTAAAACCACGGGCAATTATTTGCATGGCCAGGGGCAAACCAACATATCCCAGGCCAATGATACCGACTTTTGCCCGGTGGGTGCGGATCAATGCTTCAAGCCGGTCAACGCTTTTTGCTTTCATACTGGAAATTATATCTAATTTTGTAGAAATAATCAAGGAGCAAGTTGCCTTGTTTATCGTTGACAACTTTTGTTTTTTAATTAAAATAAACCAATGGCGCCACCGGTAGTCATGGATTTTTTAAAGGAAGTAGCGGTCGGTTATAAATCCGCAAAATCATACCCTGCCAGCCATCCGATCATGGCCAAAATCATCAGCAGCACCATGAATCAGTTGAATCGGCTCATGATGGAATACCCGGAATTTTCAATGTATTTTCTCGAACAAACCGTTATCTTCCAAGACCTGCGCATAGACGTGGAACGAAATTTCGCCCTGCTGGCTCTGATGGATGCTCTAAAAAAAATCGAAATCAACAGCCTCTCTTTTTACGGCGGGATTTCGCTGGAAGACCTCAAGAACCTTTATGAAGTGATTAGCGCGGCCAAGCTGAAGATCAAGGAATACGGCGACGCCGCGACCATGCTGACTTCCAAGGGAACCACCAGCATCAAGATCAATGCCGTGAAATTCGGGGTCCAGGGCGGGCAGGCGACCGTGCAGGTGACCGCGAAACCGGCGCCAGAAGTAACCGCGGCCTTGAAAACCGAAGAAGATTTTATCAAGGAAATAAAAAGTTTAAAGAACCTGGTTGACCAGGGAGTTTCCCATCTCGCAATCCGGGAAAAGATGGCACAAACCTCGGAAATCCTGTCCCAGGCTCCGCCGGAAAAAATCGATCAGCACCGGACCGAAGTATTGAGTATTTTGACCCCCTTGTCCGGTGAACAACAGGTTGAACTGTTCAAGGATCTGAAATTAAATCCTTTTTTGATAAATCTGATCACGGCGCTGGACAATGAAACCCTGATCAAATTGATCGCGGCCCGGGCCGCGGCGGCGGACCAGGGCGACGTGTCTTCCATCCTTAAGGCGATCAATGAGAAGAAACTGACCAGCGTCCTGCCGGACCTGAAACAAATCATTCCCAACATTTATGAATACCTGGCTCAGGTGGGACTGCTTTTGAGCGAGAAGGTGACTTCTCTGATCTCCAAGGATGATCTGCGGCTGTCGCTTCGATCCTATTTCGCCATGCTGGACAACCCCAATGCCCGCTTGCGGGAAGAGGGATTAAAATCTCTTCTGATGCTGGCCACGACTTTCATCCAGCAGAAATACCTGGATATCGCGGAAGAAGTGGTTAACCGGATCGCGCTGGCCATTGATCAGGAAGCAGTAGAAGAAGTAATTTTAAAAGCACTAGATCCACTGACCAATCTTTATCGAACGGCAGCCGAGGCCGGATTAGAAAAAATGACCGCGTCCCTCGTGGAACCTTTCAGCCGCATTGTGAGCCGGCCGGGCATTTCTATGCAATTTAAAAAACAGATCATTAAATTCCTGGGAGAAACCGGTAATTCGACGATTCTCTCCACGTTGTTTTCTTTTTTGTGGGAAACCGGCCTTTACCCCGATGTCCGGGCGGCAATCATCAAATTCGGCAAAAATGCCGTGCCCGAAGCCCTGCAGACGCTTAAAGAAGCCGAGGATTATGCCCTGCGCATGAAACTGGTTGACATCATGATCAACATCGGGCAACCCGCCGTCGACACCCTGCTCAATCAGCTTGATGTTTCCGAATGGTTCCTGCGCCGCAATATTATTGTTATTCTCGGCGATATCGGCGATAAAAATATCCTGCCGCGCCTTTTACCAATCATGGAAGACCCGGATGACCGGGTGCGGTTGGAGGCGATTCGGACTTTCGGCAAAATGGACTACCAGGAGGGATTGCACAAAGGTCTCAATGATGTTTCTATGGAAGTAAAGGCGGAAGCCCTCAAGCATCTCCGGAAAAACTTACCGGATGACAAAATTCAGGATTTGCTGCCGCTGCTGGCCGAGCGCGGCGATGAACTGCATCTGGAAATAATAAAAATTCTGGCGGAACGAAAATACACCGCCGGCGCGGAGGCAATCCACAAGTTATTATCAAATATCGCTTTGAGGGAAGACGAAAAGGCGCAGACGCTCAAGGAACTTGCCGTAACCACCCTGGTTAAGATCAATCCGCCCGACCTCGCGGTCCGGCTCGGCGCATTAGCCGTCAGCAAAGACCAAGTGATTAAAAATCTTGCCGCCGCCGCGATGAAACGGATTAACGGATGATCGCCATTGTTGATTTCGGATCACAATACACCCAGCTCATTGCCCGCCGGATCCGCGAATGCTCGGTCTATTCAGAAATCTTCAGCAGCCGTCTGCGGCCAGCGGAAATTTTAAACCGCCCCCTTGACGGCATCATCCTTTCCGGCGGACCGGGCAGTGTCTATGAAACTGATCCCCGGGTTTTTTCCCCTCTGTTTAAAGCCGGCATTCCGATGCTGGGCATCTGCTACGGTATGCAGCTGGCGGCCGAGGTCCTGGGTGGCCGGGTGATGAAATGCCCGCGCCGGGAATATGGACCGGTCGAAATCAGGGTCAACCGCTCGCTGCTATTTCATAAACTGCCGAGTGTGTTTCGAGTCTGGATGAGCCACGGCGATTCCGTGATCCGTTCTCCGGCCGGCAGCCGGGTGATCGCCCGCACGCCGACCACGCCGGTGGCCGGTTTTCAATTTAAAAACATCTACGGCTTGCAGTTTCATCCCGAAGTCCATCACACGCAATTCGGCCGCCGGATCATCGAAAACTTTCTGACCCTCGTCTGTCGAGCAGAAAAAAACTGGAATATGAATCGGTTCATCCGTGAAAAAACCCTTGAAATCCGCGACGCGGTCGGCCCGCACAAAGCGCTCTGTGCGATCAGCGGCGGCATCGATTCAACCGTGGCCGCGGTTTTGACCGGCCGCGCCATCGGCAAGCAGTTGGTCGGCGTCTTTGTCAATAACGGCCTGCTGCGCCAAAACGAAGAACATGATGTCCGGCAGCGGCTGACCGGGCTAATTGATTTGAAAGTGATCAATGCCCAGAAACGATTTCTTACCCGGTTGGCGAACATCAAAGATCCGGAACGCAAGCGCAAGATCATTGGCCGCGAGTTC
>CBFGIH010000155.1:0-4156 GCA_965648775.1 Caldifarciminota bacterium
GGTTAACATCAGCAACTGTGGTGCCGCTGCCGGCTGCGATCCGGCGCTTACGGGAGCCGTCGATCAAGTCCGGATGCTTCCGCTCTTTGACGGTCATGGAATTGATGATCGCCTCGATGCGCTTGAATTCTCCTTCATCGACATCGGTTTCCTTCACGCCCGGGATCATGGCCGCGAGCTTGGACAGAGGCCCCATTTTTTTCATCGCCTTCATCTGCTCCATGAAATCAGATAAATTCAGATCGCCCTGAACGATCTTTTTCTGAAAAGATTCGCGGCTGGCCGTTCCTTCCAGGGTTTTGACCTTTTCAACCAGGCTGGCCATGTCGCCCATACCCAGGATGCGTTGGCTGATCCGGTCCGGATAAAAAATTTCAATTCCATCCAGATTTTCGCTGGTGCCGATGAAGTAAATCGGCACTTTGGCTGCACGGCAGATAGAAAGCGCGGCACCACCGCGGCTGTCGCCGTCCATCTTGGTCAGGATTGCGCCGTCCAGGCCGATACTTTCTTGAAAAGAACGCGCCTGATTCACCGCATCCTGGCCGGTCATGCCGTCAACCACCAGCAGGCGGTGGCGGGGTTTGACCGCATCGATGATCTGATTGAGCTCGGCAATCAATTCCTGATCGATGTGCAGCCGACCGGCCGTATCAATAATCACTACCCGGTGTGAATTCTGGCGGGCATATTGAAGGGCGGCTCGGCTTGTCGCCAGGGCGCTTTGTTCCTGCAGGGGAAAGACCGGTACGCCGATGCGGCCGGCAATCAGCGTTAATTGCTCGACCGCGGCTGGTCGTTTTGCGTCCGCCGGGACGAGCAGGGGATTTTTGATCTTGAACCGCTCCGCCAGTTTGCCGGCCGTGGTGGTTTTGCCCACGCCCTGCAGTCCGATCAGACAGATAACGGTCGGCTGATCCGAAATAAAATCAAGAGTTTTGGGCGTGCTGCCGAGCAGAGCGACCAGTTCTTCGTAGACCGCCTTGAGGACCAGTTCCCCGGGTTGAAGGGTTTTAATTAATTCCAGACCCTCGGTTTTATGGCGCAGGGCTTCGATAAATTCCTTGACGACCTCATAATTGACATCGGCTTCCAGCAAAGTAACGCGGATTTCACGCAGAATGGTTTCGACTTCGGGCTTCGTGATCCGGCCATAGCCCAGAACTTTGCGGCGCAGCAGCTGAAATCGGTCGCTTAATCCTTCGAACATCGCAGTTCTGCAATGGCCCGCTGATAGTCAGGGGTTTTAAAAACGCCGGCGCCTGCCACGACAATGTCCGCGCCTGCGTCGCGCACGGCGTGGACATTGTCACCGTAGATGCCGCCATCCACCTGGATCAGGCAGGGCAAGTGTTGCCGGTCGATCGCGGTTCTGGCTTCCGCAATTTTGGGCAGGGTTTCGGCAAGAAAAGTCTGGCCGTAAAAACCGGGATGGACCGACATGATCAGCAGGTAGTCCAGCCGGGGCAAATATGATTCCACGTATACAAAAGGCGTGGGCGGAGAAATGGCCAGGCCGGCTTTTTTCCCGGCAGCGCGGATCCGCTGCAAGCACTGTTCGGTTTGATCGGTGGATTCAAAATGAATCGAAATCCAGTCGCAACCCGCAGCGAGATAGCGATCCAGATATTTTTCCGGATTAATAATCATCAAATGAGCGTCAAGTTCACGGTCGGCGATCTTTTTAACCGCCTCGACGATTACCGGACCAAAAGTCAGGTTGGGCACGAATACGCCATCCATGATGTCGAGGTGAATCAGGTCGGCGCCGGCTTTTTCCACCTGCCGGATTTCTTCGGCCAGGCGCGAGAAATCAGCGGCCAGGATTGAAGGCGCGACCTTCACTTGATGACCATCAGATTTACGCTATCGCCCGGATTAACAATCCGATCCGCTTCCGGCGCCTGAATCATCACGGTGTTTTTCTCGCCGCTGCCTTCGATCTCCTTAACTTCCCGGATCACAAGACCAATTTTCTTGAGAGTGTCGCGGGCTGTGTTCAAGGGGAGTCCCACCAGATTGGGCATCTTGAGCATTTTGCCCCGGCTGATTAAAACCCGGATGGCACCGCCCTTGATGATTTCACTGTCCGCCGCCGGCGTGGTCTGAATGATGCGGCCCGGACCGATTGAATCTGAATAATTGGAGTCCACCGCGTCCAGGATAATGCCGAGTTTTTCAATGATGAGTTTGGCCTTAAGGTACTCAAGGCCCGTTAGATCCGGAATGCGAATGGTTTCCGGTCCCAAGCTGACACTGAGGTTGATGATGCGGCCCCGTTTCACCCTGGTGCCGGGTAACGGTTCCTGAATGATCACCACGCCTTCATCGATGATCTTATCAAACCGTCGTTCAACGACCACGCCCTGAAGCCGGTTTTTTTTAAGCATGGCGGTCGCCGAATCAAGCGGTAGGCCGCTGACATTGGGCACAGTAACTTCCTTGCCCGTGCGGACCACGGACGGCATGATGATAAAATTGGCAAGCAGGATGCCGATTAGGAAAAAAAGCAGGATTAGCAAAACATAAAGAAGAAACTTTTTCATTCAATGACTGTCGCCACCACCAGGTCGATTTTGGATCCCTTGGCCAGTTTTGATCCGGCCGACGGCCGCTGCGCCATCACGATGCCGACATTAAACTCGGTGCTCACTTCATAGGTTACATTACCCACCACGAAGCCATTATCTTCAATTAACCGCTTGGCTGTAGACAGGGCTCGGCCAATGAGATTCGGAACGGTGGCTTCTGATTGCCCCCGGCTGACGACGAGTGCGATCGCGTCGCCTTTCTTGACCTTGGTTCCGGCGGCGGGAATCGTGCTGATGATCCGATCTCGCTCAACCTGAGGATTGTCCTCGGTGCGGATTTCGCCGGTTTTCAAACCGAACTCAGCCAGTTTAACCGTGACGTCACTCAAACTTTGCCCTTTGTAATCAGGCAGAACTATCTGGTTGGAACCCTTGGAAATGAAGACCGTGATCGTCGATTTGGTCCGGACTACAGATCCGGCCAGGGGTGCCTGCCGGCAAATGCTGTTTTCCGGATAACGTTCACTCTCTTCTTCGCCGCCGACGACCAGCAGCAGATTACGCGCTTCAGTGATAACCCGCGCCTGATCCGTCGTGGAGCCAAGGATATCCGGCACCACGATATCGCCGCCGTTTGAGGAACGCAGGTTGGGCAACAGCAGGAAGAAAATCAGACATACAACAACCGAGGTCAAGAGGGAAACAAAAAAAGAAATCAAAATATTTTTGCCGCTATTGTAGTACATACCTCTCCTTTGGTTTGAAAACACAAATCCGGGTTGAGGACAAAAAACGGAGAGGGCGGGATTTGAACCCGCGTTCCGCCTTTCGGCGGAAACACGATTTCCAGTCGTGCTCCTTGGGCCGCTCGGACACCTCTCCTGTTGGCATATGGCCTATGGCAAATGTCATATGGTTCATCTAATTCATCAGATCAAATTATGCATAAACATTCGGATGGCCTTAAGTTATGATGGAGTATCGTCCTTTTTCTTTTCTTCATCAGGCGCTTCGATTTCGTCTTTTAAGCCTTTCTTGAATTCTTTAACACCCCGTCCCAAGCTTTTCGCAAGATCCGGAAATCTCTTGGCGCCGAAAAGTATTAAAACAATCAGTAAAATCAGCAGAATTTCCTGCCAGCCAATATTCATATGGCCTCCAGTAAATGATTATATTAAAAATTGCCGGATTGTCAACCACGACGGGCGTTAATTGCTTTGAAAAACCGGTTTTAACAATAAAATAATACTATTGACAATAATGATAATATCTATATAATAAATCGGGTTCCAAGGAGGAAAAGTGACAAATTTACATTTCAATTATAAAGATGTTTTCCGAGCCGGACGTCTGGGATTCAGTCCAAAGAAAATGTGGATTGTCTTCCTCGGTTTTCTGGTCGGATATGCGGGTTACGACATCCTTTCTTACATCGCCTATCTCACGGCGGGCATCCAGATTGGCGAAATCTGGCAGACTTATCGGCTTATGCCCATGTTTCCTTCGCCCCTGGAAGGATCCTGGCCTTTTTATTCTTGGTTAATCTGGGCGATCGGCGCCATATGGTGGCTCGTCGTTGCTTTGCTCGTGGGGGTAGCAGTTTCCAAGGTTACTTATGAACAACT
>CBFGIH010000156.1:0-1359 GCA_965648775.1 Caldifarciminota bacterium
GACCACGCCAAAAACGTCCCGGCTTTCCATTTCCGGCGGGACATACGCCGGATCAATCTGCAGCACCGGATACTTGCCCTGCTTCTTCTGTTTCAGGATTTCAAGTGCGGCTGGTTCATAACCCGGCGCGATGACCCCGTCCGAAACCTCCCGCTTTAAAAGTTTGGCGGTTGGCATATCCACGACCTCGCTGATCGCTGCCCAGTCCCCGTACGACGAAAGCCGATCCGCGCCCCGGGCCCGGGCATAGGCGGTTGCGACCGGTGACAATTCCAGGTCATCTACGAAATAAATTTTTTTCAGCAAATCGCTCAAGGGAATACCCACTGCCGCGCCCGCCGGGCTCACGTGCTTGAACGAAGCCGCGGCCGGCAGTTTCAGGGTCAAAGCCAGTTCCCGGACCAGTTGCCAGGAATTCAGCGCATCCAGCAGATTGATGTAACCGGGTTGACCGTTCAAAACTTTAATCGGCAGTTCGCCGGTACGGCAGTAGATCCGGGCCGGCACCTGATGCGGGTTGCAGCCGTATTTGAGCGTGAGTTCTTTCATGTTTTAAAACCTCCTTTGCTAACCGGCCGCGTATCCCGCCGGTTGGATTATTATATCAAGAAAAGTCAGCGAGTCAACGAGGCCGGTCGCGACCAGCGGCCTTGAGGTTGATTTTGGCGGCGGGATGGGTAAAATCTCTCATGAGGTCTGCGGAGAAAAAGATTGCATCTCCGGCCGGGCGGATTTGTTTCCTGGCCATCGGCCTGCTGGTTTTGGCGCTGGCCCTGCGCCGGATTCACGATCTGGATCTGGGCTTTCACCTGCGGGGCGGCCAGTGGCTGCTGCAGCACCATTCCTTTCACCGCCTGGACGTGTTCACCTACACGGTCAATCACCACGAATACATCGCCATGTACTGGCTGTTCCAGATCGCGCTTTATGCCGCTTATCTGGCGGTCGGCTACGGCGGCCTGACCATCATCAACGCGCTCGCGATCCTGCTGATTTTTTATCTGCTCGGACGCCGGTTGCATCCAGAACCCCACGGCCGAACCCTGACCGCCGCGGCCCTGATCTTGAGCGTCCTGGCCATGGAACTGCGGTTCGGCGTGCGACCCGAAATCGCGACCTGGTTTTTTCTTTCGGTTCAACTGCTGATTCTGGAAAAATTCGAGCGTTCAGGAAAAAATCTCCTTTTTCTCCTGCCGTTGAGTCAGCTTTTCTGGGTCAACACCCATGGTCTTTTTATTCTCGGCGGAGTCGTTATGGCTGCCTACGCGGTCGGTTTTTTTATCCACGACCGGGTCCTTTTTAAAAAATTCTATCCCTGATTCACCGGCTCGGTCCTGATCTCGCTGGTCAATCCCTACG
>CBFGIH010000156.1:1369-4155 GCA_965648775.1 Caldifarciminota bacterium
TTTCCTTTCTACCTATACACCCGGCTCCAGGCTTCGAACATTTTCCGGGACGCGATCACGGAATTGACCCCGCCGATATCGGCGAAAGCGCTGTTCCTCATGCCCCATTTGCCGCTTTATTCGTTTTATATCATTGCCGCTGCCTCAATCCTGTTCGTCCTGGCCACGATCCGCCGCCGCCGCATCCAGGAAATGATGCTGACCGCCGCCTTCTTGTACCTGGCCTTGACCGCGGTCCGCAACGTGCCGCTGTTCATCATCGTCTGCCTGCCGATCGCGGTCCGCAGCGGCTGCGAACTCCTGCGGCCTTTGCGCGCGGCCGCGCCGTCCTGGCTAAAAGCACGACTCGGCTACTTTATGGCTTATGCCTTGACCGCGGCCTGCCTCATGTTCACCAGCCGCGTGGTCACCAACGCCTTTTACGCCGAACGCGGCGGTGGTCATTTCGGGCTGGGCCTGGATTCACTGGTCCATCCAATCGGCGTGGCTGATTTCATCAATAAAAATCATCTGGACGGCCGCATCATCAACGATCTCAACCACGGTTCCTGGCTCATCTGGCAGATTCCCCAGCCCGTGTTCATTGACGGCCGGCTGGAGGTGATGCGCGAGGATTTTTTCACGACGTATTACCAGAGTTATGTTTCAGGCGGCTTGAATAAACTAATCGTGCAATACCGGCCCGACCTGGTGGTCTTTGACCACACCTATCCCGAAGCCGCGCTCTGGGATCTTGATCTTAAAACCAATCCCGAGTGGCGGCTCATTTACGCGGACGCGGTTTCCGCCCTGTGGTGCCGGGCCGGCTACGCGGAAAACCTGGGTCAATTCGATTTTAAATCATGCTGGCCGGCCATGGGCATTGCGCCGAATATTGCCGATGATGCCTGGCGCATCCTGAGGAAAGCACTGCCCGGCCGCGGGCAGATCTGGCTCCGCGGTTTTTTCCAGCACCGGGAATCACCGGTCGCTCTTTACCGGTTGGGTCTTTACGCGGCGTTGTGCTATGATTTTCAGAGCGCCGAGGCCTTTTATCTTGCCGCGCGGCAAAAGGCCGACCGGCCGCCGGCTGATTTCTGGTTCAAACTGGGCACGGTCTATTATTTTCGTTCTGACCTGGAAAAATCGCTTTTCTGTTTCAACCGCGCCCTGGCGGAAAATCCCAAAAACGACGCAGTCCGCGCCCGCCGGGACGAAATCCGGCAGCAGCTGGGCAGATAATTTAAAACCACGCGTTAAGCACTTTCCAATAAACGGCTATTCCACCTTTAACAATTTTGTCATCGGGTCCCAGAGCGGCAGGTGGACCGGCGTCTGCTCAAAAATTTTCCTGATTGCCGGCGTCAGGTATTTCTTGTGCACGATCACCTCATAGGCGAAATCATCAAACCAGTCGCTGTACATCGTATAATACCCGTCATGGCCCGATTCAGAACCGTGGCTGTTTTCTACCAGCCACTTCACGGGCTGGCCGTCCTGAACATCAACCGCCGTGATCACCATGGCATGATTGGAGGCACTGTGATAATACTGAATCCGCTCCGCCTTGTCCATGACCTGCTCCCTGGGGTAAATTTTCCGGTAATCGTAGATTTTTGAACTCAGAATGCCCTTCTCGCCGTAGACTTCCTTGCCGATGTCAGAGGCGAACCAGACCGGCTCGTTATCCAGGATGGACCGCAGGACCGCGGCCTTGATCTCGTCCATGGGCAGGTTGGCGCTAACTGGATCTGCAGCTTCAAAGACATTGCGGATATTATCCAATTGGTAAAGCCGCTGGTATTCCTTGCCCGGATAATTCATCAGGGAAAAATATTCGCGCAGGTCCACGCCGACCGCTTCGCGGTAAAATGACTGGGGCGTGAAAGTCCGGGGCTCGGACACCTTGCCGTCCTTGTCTTCGTAGCGCCAGATAAATTCCCGGGGCGGTTCGCCCAGATTGAGAACCAAAACCTTGTAGATCTCGCGCAGGGCCGTGAATTTCCGGTCGCGCAGGCCCAGCGAGTCCACGCCGGCCTGGGCCATCTTTCTCAGCTGGGCGGCCTCAGTGCGCAGGACTTCTTTCAAGACACCGGCCATGGACCAGGAATTGCTGCTGTTGTAGGTTTCGGGCATGACATTTTTGGGCACCACGCCGTACTTGCTGATCAGTTCCACGACATACTGCCAGTAGCCGCCATCTGAAACCACGCTTTCAATGATCTCGCTGAATTCCCGGTCATCCGGATCGCGGTCCAGGTGATTGATCACGTACTCCAGGAAAAAATTGGCCTTTTCCATCTTGTCCCAGAAAAACAGGTACGACTGGGAAAATTCAAAACCGCTGAGTTTGTATTTCTTGATCACCCGCGGCCGGAGCAGGTTCAAGCCCGCGAACAGCCAGCAACGGCCGCTGTTTTTCTGGTCGGTGATGCCCTTGGTTTCGATCTTGTGCGTGAAATAATCATTGTGCCGGGACAGCAGTTCCCGGTTGAGGGTCAGATTAGACAATTGGTTGTTGGACACCGCGTTCAGGAAAGCGGTGTCGGTTGCAGAAAATTTCACGGTCATGCGTAAAAAATCCGTGAACGCGGGCGTGATCGCCCGATACTCTGCCTGGCCGTGGACAATAGCGGCACCAACGATCAAGGTCACCAGGAAAAAAATTGTTTTGACACCCTTCATTTTGCCTCCTTCGGAATTTTTTATAATAATAAAAATACCGGCCGTGTCAAGGTGAACCGGGGTAAAAAAACGCCCCGCCGGCGGGCGGGGCGCATTCAGCAATGTGTTTTGACTATTCCTCG
>CBFGIH010000157.1:0-4106 GCA_965648775.1 Caldifarciminota bacterium
TGCCCATGGTTTCCAGACGCAGTAAACCATCAGCGGTGCCGAAAAAAACCGTGTCTCGCTGGCAGACGCTGGCATAGATCCGGCGGCAGGGCAGACAATCCACGGGGTAGATCAGGACATCTTGAAATGAAGGATCGGTCAGTGCGATGCCGGCTTCGGAGCCGGTCCAGATATAACCGCTGGAATCAAGCGCGACGCAGTTTAAACGGTTCATGGGCAGACCGTCGGCATCGGTCAAAACGCGAAACCGGCCATGAACCGCTTCATAACGGACCAGGCCGCCGTTGGTCGCACCGAAAATCGTGTCCGCCCGGCCGCAGAGATCATACCAGCAATTGTAGTTGGTGTAAAAAAAGGGTTTGATTTCCACGGTGGCAGCCAGGCAAAGGATCAGCAGCATAAGAATCCTTTTTTCGCGAATTCGCTGCCGAGAATGTAGGCATAACGAAGCCAGAGAAAAAAGTACAGACCGGCGCGAATCGGAGCGATCGGCTGCCGGTGTTTGATGAAATAACGAAAGAGCGACCGGGAGTGATGGCGCATGGGGTGGATGTTATCCAGGCGGATATTCTCGCCCCGGATATGAATGGCATAAGCTCTGGGCAGCCAGCAGGTTTCCCAGCCCAGTTCCTTCATCCGGCGGCAGAGATCGGCGTCTTCCAGATAAAGAAAAAAATTTTCATCCAGGGGGCCGGTCTGTTCCAGTGCCCGGCGCCGGATCAGCAGCAGCGAGCCTTCGAGAAAATCGACTTGCTGGGGCTGGCGGCGATCCAGATCAAGATAGAGATATCGTCGGCTGCCCGGGTTGCCGGGCATGAGCCGGCTCAGCCAGGAACGACGGCCAAACAGCACATTGAAATAACCAGGAAAACGGCGCGCGGTCGGCTGATACCGGCCATCGCGGTCCAGGATTTCACCGCCGACGATTCCGCAGCGGGGATGGCGGGACATAAAATCCTGCAGCCGGCCGATTGTTCCCGGCAGGACGATGACATCGGGATTGATCAGCAGGATCTGCTCGGCCCGGCTTTGGCCCAGCGCCTGGTTTACGGCGGCCGCAAAACCCCGGTTAATGCGATTGCTAATCAAGGTGATTTCGGGACAAGCATGAAGCGCTTGCTCGGCGCTATGGTCGCGTGATCCGTTATCGACCACGATTATCCGGTCAAAATCGGATTTGCCCTGCTGATAAATTGACTCCAGGCAGGACTTAAGATACGGGCCGGAATTGTAATTGACGACGATTATGTCCAGAGCCATTTACGGCGAAAGAGGGAATTGAAACGCAGTTTCCAGACCAGCCAGAAGGCCTCCCAGATGATTTTCCGGTGCATTTTGGATGTTCCTTCCCGCCGCTCCACGAAGATGATCGGGATTTCCTTGACCGAGAGCCCGGCTTTGTACACAGCATAAACGCTCTGGATTTGAAAGCCATAGCCATCCACCTTGAAGCGCTGCCATTTCACGGTCTGAAGTGCCTTGCGGGAATAGCACTTGAAACCACTGGTGAGGTCTTTTACCGGCACGCCAGTAACCGCCCGGGCAAACAGGCAGGCGAAATATGAAAGCAGGAGTCGTTTCATGGGCCAGTTGACCACGCTCACGCCGTGAATATAGCGAGACCCAATGATCAGATCATGTTTATCCATCAGGCTGATGAAACGCGGCAGGTCATCCGGATCATGGGAAAAATCGGCGTCCATTTCAAAAGCGAACGCATAGCCGTTTTGAAGGGCATAATCGAATCCCTGAACATAGGCGGTGCCCAGTCCCATTTTGCACGGCCGCCGGAGAAGATGCACGCGGGGATTGAGGCGCGCGATTTCTTCCACCAGCTGATCAGTGCGGTCAGGCGAATTGTCGTCGATGATCAGGATTTCCAGATGGTCTGAAATATACAGGACCGCCTGGATGATTTTCTTGATGTTTTCGGCTTCATTGTAGGTCGGGATGATGACCAGGCCTTTGTCCATCGGATTATTATAATGATATTTGCATGGCTGTCAATAAAACAACGCGGTCGTGATGCTGTCCTGTTGACAGGGGGGAAAAATAGAATATAGTTTTCCATGCAAGTTTACATCGAAGATGTCGGCCGATACGAGGGCCGGGAAGTTGCAATCAAGGGCTGGGTCTACAATCTGCGCGCATCCCGGTTGGTCCGTTTCCTGCTGATCCGGGACGGTACTGGTATTATGCAGTCCGTAATCAGCCAGGACCAGGCTGACCCTGAATTGTTCGCGGCCGCGGATCGCTTGACGCAGGAATCGTCGGTGATCGTGCGGGGAAAAGTCCGGGCCGAGCCCCGCGCGCCCGGCGGCTATGAACTCGCGGTGACCGCGCTGACGGTGATCCAATATGCGCAGAATTATCCGATCACCCCCAAGGCTCACTCCGTGGATTTTCTCCTGCCCATCCGTCATCTCTGGCTCCGTTCCAGGAAGCAGAACGCCGTTATGCGCATCCGGCACGAGGTGATCCGGGCCATCCGCGATTACCTGGATGGACTGGGTTACATCAACTGCGATACGCCGATTCTTACCCCTGCCGCCTGCGAAGGCACGACCACGCTTTTCCCGGTCGATTATTTCGGCGAGACCGTGTATTTGACTCAGAGCGGTCAGCTGTACAACGAAGCCACGGCCGCGGCCCTGGGCAAGGTTTATTGCTTTGGCCCGACCTTCCGCGCAGAAAAATCTAAGACCCGCCGCCATCTGATGGAATTCTGGATGGTGGAACCGGAAGCGGCCTACCTGGAATTAGACGGCATCATGGACCTGGCCGAAGGCATGGTTGTTGCCATCGTGGCGCGGGTTCTGGAAAAGCGGCACGAAGAATTGAAGGTTCTCGAACGCGATACCGCGCCCCTGGCCCGGGTTACCAAGCCCCTGCCGCGCATAACCTACGCCGAGGCGGTGCGCCTGATTCAGGCACAGGATAAGAGCTTCAAAGCTGGCGACGATTTCGGCGCGCCCCAGGAGACGATCATATCGGAAAATTTTGACCGGCCCGTGATGGTTCACCATTACCCGGCGGCGTGCAAGGCCTTTTACATGAAACGCGATCCCCGCGATGCGGCGCAATCATTAAGCGTGGACATGATCGCGCCCGAGGGTTACGGAGAAATCATCGGCGGCGGTCAGCGTGAAGACGATTATGATACGCTCGTGCATCGCCTTGAGGAACACCGTTTGCCCGCTCAGGCCTTCCAGTGGTATCTCGATTTAAGGCGCTTCGGCACCTGTCCCCACGGCGGTTTCGGACTGGGCTTAGAACGGACCGTCGCCTGGATTTGCAAGATCGTGCATGTGCGCGAGGCAATTCCCTTTCCGCGCATGCTCGATAAAATATATCCATAACTCGGTTTTTCTTTGTCCCGCTGGAAAATTAATCCTGCGGTCGGTAATCAGTCGGAACGCCCTGCGTTCTGGATGTTAATCATCCTGGCGGCGCTGGCGATTGTGCCTTTTGTTCCTTCGCTGCGCAGCCAGCTGGTCTGGGACGACCATGAATTCATCACCTGCAATCCGACCATTAAAAATGTATTTCCCCTGAACCGGTTTTTCCAAACCCGGGGGCTGATCGAACAGGGCGCTATCCATCCGGTTACGAGCAGCCGGCCTCTGACCAGCATTACCCTGGCCCTGGATTATGCGATCTGGAAATTGAATCCCTTCGGTTATCATCTGACCAATATTTTTCTTCATCTGCTCTGCGTTCTGACCGTATATTATTTGCTGCGTTTAGCCGGAGGAAATCTTTTTTGCGCCTGGTTCGGCGCTGGTTTTTTTGCCGTTTTACCCGGTCATGCTGAAGCCGTGATGGCCTTGATCGGTCGTTCTGACTTGCTGGCTGCCCTTTTCCTGATCACGGGTTTCATCGCCTATGTGCGTTTCACGACCGCCAGCCGGCATGCCGCCTGGTGGTACGCGGCCGCCCTGTTTTGCGGACTATCGGCCTGTCTGGCCAAGGAAACCGGTGTCATGCTTTTTGCGATCATTCTGACCTGGGAGATTTTTGTCCAGCGCCGGCGGCGCCGTTCATGGTTGAGAATCGTTCCTTTTGTTTTGATCGTGCTGTTGTATTTGGTGTACCGTGGTGCGGTT
>CBFGIH010000158.1:0-3317 GCA_965648775.1 Caldifarciminota bacterium
TTTCATCCGGCCGCCGTTGAAATAACGCAGCCCAAGACCGATTTGATTCTTGTCAAAACCAAGATAACCAAAATGGGTATGGTCAATATAATTGAGATAAGAGGCAGAATAAAAACCGCAGGTGTCGTAAGCCAGACCGGCGGGATTGTAGTTAAGTGAATAACCGTCCGCAGCCAGGGCATAACCCATGCCTACCCTGGGCGCGACCGGATCCACCAGGAGGTATTCATGGCCGATCACGGAGATGATGAAAAATATGATCATTAATCCTCCAATCATAATATTATATAAACATTGCCAAAAAAGTCAATCCCGTTTGTCCGGGGTGATCGCGCGGGAGGTTACTGTCCCGGCGCCGGAATATGATGATTCGTCCTGGCTGGACCAGCATGCCGCATTGACACGGCCGGTGCCTTTACTATAATTTCGCATGAAGGTCGACGTTGCGCTGGCCCACCCGAAACTGGATTACCTGACTTATGAAGCCGATTTTAATTTACGCATCGGCGATCTGGTGTCCGTCCCCCTGCGTAAAAAA
Source organism: Caldifarciminota bacterium (assembly GCA_965648775.1). Taxonomy (GTDB): domain Bacteria; phylum Hydrothermota; class Tepidihabitantia; order SM23-42; family JAOAFX01; genus CBFGIH01. The sequence continues at coordinate 539 of CBFGIH010000158.1, forward strand.
GAGCAGCCGGGAATCGTACTGCGCACCGGCGTGCCGGTCAATATGAAGAACTTAAAAAAAGTCAAGGCCGTGATCGAACCCGGTTTTATTGACCCGGTGCTGCTTGGTTTTTATCGCTGGCTCAGCGACTATTTCTTCGGCCGGCTGGGTGACGTGATCCGGCTCGCCTTTCCTGCTCAGATCCTTACTGCCCGGACGGCGCTCAATGAGATCGAACAACCGCCGCCGGCCGGAACCGCGCCGGTTCTGACCGAAGCCCAGGCACAGGCAGTCCAGCACATCAGCCGGCATGTCCGCCGGCCGGAATTCCGGGTCTTTCTCGTTCACGGCATCACCGGCAGCGGTAAAACCGAAATTTATCTTCACTGCCTGCAGGCCGCGGTGCAGGCGGGCGGCCGCGGCCTGGTGCTGGTGCCGGAGATATCCATGACCCCTTTGTTTTTAAATCAGTTTCGTCAGCGGTTCGGCGCGGAAGTGACAACCTATCATTCCGGGCTCACGGCCCGGCAACGCCGGCAAGTTTGGCGCGGAATCAAGGTGGGGCAGTTTAAGGTGGTGATCGGTCCCCGTTCGGCGATTCTCTTGCCGATCCCTGAACTTCGGCTGATCGTGGTGGACGAGGAACACGATCCTTCTTACAAAGAACATCAGCAGAGTTTGAAATACAACGCCCGTGATGCGGCTGTGATGCGCGGCAAGATTCAAAATCTGCCGGTTGTCCTGGGCAGCGCCACTCCCCAGCTTGAATCCTATTACAACGCCATCGTCGGCAAGTACGAGCTCATCACGCTCAAGGAGCGGATTGCGGAACGGCCCCTGCCGGTCGCCGAGATCGTTGATTTGAAATCGGAAAGCCACCGGATTGTCTCCCGGCGTCTGGAAAAGGCGCTGGTCTCAACCCTGGCACAGGGTGGACAGGCCATAATTTTTCTCAACCGCCGCGGTTTTGCACCATACCTGATCTGTCCGAATTGCGGTTACATGGCCGCCTGCCCTCACTGTGGTTTGCCGCTTGTCTATCACCGGCAACCGGTGAGCGGTCTGTTTTGCCACGTTTGCGATTACCGGTCCCCTGCCCTGATGGTCTGCCCCGGTTGTCGGCGAAGTACGATGCTGTACCGGGGCGCCGGCACGCAGCGGGTCGAAGACCTGATTCGAAAAATCATCGCCGGTCTGCCCTTGAGCGCGGATCAGGATCCCCGATCCATGGTCCTGCGTCTGGACCGCGACACGGTCCGCCGTCGGGGTGAGACCGAGGCGATTTTTAACCGCTTCGCCGCGGGCGCAGGGCGGGTGCTGCTTGGCACGCAACTGGTGACCAAAGGGCTTGATTTTCCCGGCGTCACCCTGGTGGGAATCATCAACGCGGACGTTGTTTTCAACCTGCCGGATTTTCGAAGTGCCGAGCGCACCTTTCAGATTCTGACGCAGGTCGCCGGCCGTTCGGGCCGGGGCAATCAAGCCGGCCGGGTTTACATTCAAACCCTGCATCCGGAACAGTACGCTATAATCTTCGGTCAATTACAGGACTATCTGAAATTTTATCACGCGGAAATAAAAAACCGGCAGGAGCTGTTTTTACCTCCTTTTTCCCGGTTGATTTTGCTGCGCTTCCGCGGTCCGGATGAAGCCGCGGTTCGCGCCGCCGCGCAGCAGGTGTTTGCCGATGTCTCAAAGGTTAAGGGCGTGAAGGCCTTTGGGCCCAATCCTTCGTTTTACAGCAAGATCCGGAGGAATTTTCGCTATTACGTTTTAATTAAAATCGGATTGTCGTTTCCCCGCCGCCGTCTTGATTTTCTCCGGGAAATCCGCTTTAAATCGGTGATCTTCGAAATCGACGTGGATCCCCAGGAAGTTTTTTAATCACCGCCAGAAAAGAAATGTGGTAAAAGACATCGCGGATCGTCGGTGGTCGGGGATTTTCTCAGGGGAGACATCATCAATCGGCATTCATTTGACCAGCGAATTGATTAAAATCTGGAGGTCAGTCACGATTGAACGGTTTTTCAGGTAATAAAGATGATAATAATCACGTTCGTCCTGGTTTAGTTTTTTCTTCCGCTCACGCTCTTTGATTTGCACCAATCCGGTCAGGCCGGGTTTATAATACGGTCGTCGGCCGCCCCGGATGATTTCAGCTTCGGTCAGATCCGAGCCGACCAGGCTGATAGTGCCGTTTAGCACCGACCAGAAATAGGGTAGCCGCCGAAGAAAAGCCAGGCCGCCGACAAAATGCGGAATCGTTTTTTCCCGTCCGGTTTCGGTGCGGATCGCTTTTCGACGGATGCGGCCGCCGGCAAGGAAATTCAACACCAGGAGGGGGAATGCGGTGAGAAGAACCGTGACACCGGTCAGGATGTCCAGTAAGCGTTTTACCAGGTAATCAATCGGGTCGTAGCCGCTCACAAAATCAAGCAGGGGAACGGATTCGATCGCGTCGACCGATGATTTTGCGACGATGTATTCCAGTTGATGGGGTACAATGCGGAACACGACACCGCTGGCCTGGGCGTTGGCAATGGTTGCCAGGATTTGTTCGTTGGACATCCGGTCACTGGAGAAAATGACGTCGCTGATGTTTTCCACCCGGATCACGTCCCGCAGGCTATCAATCGTGGCCAGAACTTCAACCCCGTCAATTTCCTGGCCAACGCTGCTTTTTTCGAAATCGACAAAGCCGCAGATTTCAAAAGGAACATCGGGGCGTCGGCGCAGTTTTTTCAGAATCCGCATGCCTTCTCGTCCCGAGCCGACGATGATCGCCCGCCGGAGCCGCGAG
>CBFGIH010000158.1:3327-4104 GCA_965648775.1 Caldifarciminota bacterium
ATAAGCCGCCAGGCGAAAAGGAAGGTTATGATCAAGCCGAAGGAAATCAGGACGACGACCCGGGAATAGGCGTACTGCTTAAAAAAATAGGTGAAGGTGGCGTTGACCAAAAATCCCATAAATGCGCCGGTCAGCACCGGTTTGAGATGAAATCTTCCCCGGGAAGTATAGGCGCCAGAAAGATATAGCCAGGACAGCCACGACAGGGCATAAACCGGCGCGATGATCCGGAAGCGGCTCAGGTGGTAAAGCGGCAGCCAGAGCTTGATGCCGAGATAAATGCTGAGGGCGATTAAAAGCAGATCTAACAGGGGCGCGGCGGTGATCTTGAGCAAATGACCGGTGTAGGCAATCCAGGCACGCGTGATGATGCCGAAGGTAATGAGTAATTTCACCAGCGCCGAATACCGTCGGCGGAAATGCTTGTTGATGAAGATGAGCATGGCGGAATAGAAATTGGACATCTGGGAAATTTCGCTGCGCTTGGAACTTTCGCCCTTATAATGAATGGCCCTGGTGGCAGGGTGGTACCAGATGGACCAGCCGTTCTTTTTCAGCCGGTAACAGAGATCGATGTCCTCGCCGTACATGAAGAAATCTTCGTCGAAATAACCGATGCCGGCGATGGCTTCGCGCCGGAGCATCATCAGGGAGCCGGACAGGACATCAATTTCGCCGGCCAGGTTGGGATCACGGTATGTAAGATTGTAGCGGCTGAAAACCGGACTGCGGGGAAAGAGCCGGCTCAGACCGATGATGCGCGTGAAAGCGACCCAG
>CBFGIH010000159.1:0-4103 GCA_965648775.1 Caldifarciminota bacterium
AGATTATTGATGCGATCAACAATCTGTGCGAAATATTTTTCCACGGCATCCTGAAAAAATAGTTTCCAAAAATTTTTTCCAGAGTCGACAAATAGAACAAAATGTTCAAAAGTTCATTTTACCCCTTGACAGAGGTTATAATTTGATTATAATATACTGATTAAAGGATGGTAAGCATGATATTAATATATTTTTTATTATTTATCGAACAAAATACTCTTTTAGTCGAATATTCGAAAGGAGACTGATTGCCGAGTTTTTCGCACGCCGTGATCCGTTTTCGCAAGCTGATTGTTGCGCTGACGATCCTGATAACCATGATGATGGGATTTTTTTTCAAGAATCTGCGAATCAACCCGGACATAACCAGTTATCTTCCCAAAAACGATCCCGCCGCCCGGTTGTTTTCTTACATCGGAGAAAACTACGGCGGCAATCTGCAGATCTTGATCGTCTTAAAAACCGATGATATCTTTAACGCGGCAACCATCCGGGCGATTAATGATTTGACCGTCAAATTCCAGGAACTGGTGGGCATAACCTACGTAACCAGCCTGACCAATGTTCTTGATTTTAAAAAATCCCGGGAAGGAATTGAGATCGGCCGGTTAATCGACGAGAACAACCTGCCTTCAACTCAGAAAGACATCGCGCAGATTAAGTCCTATACGATGGCCCGGGATCTTTACCGCGGCCGCCTGGTCTCCGAAGATGGATCCGCGGCTTTGATTGTCTGCCGCCTGGCGCCGGACGCGGATAAAATCAAGGTTTCGGATCAGGTACAAGCCATCATCCAGCAAGCCAACCTATCAGAAAAAGTGTATTATGGCGGCTATCCTTTTCTGATTCACGACATGAGCCGAATCATAATCCGCGATCTGAAACTGCTGCTGCCCGTCGTCATCAGCATGATCATCCTCGCCCTTTACGTTAGTTTCCGGTCCTGGCCGGGAATCGTGCTCCCGATCGTTTCTGTCCTGATCAGCATTATCTGGACCATCGGCCTCATGTGCTTGCTGCAGATTCCCATGTCTATCATCTCGAACATCATCCCGGTCATTCTGGTAGCGGTGGGTAACGCTTATGTTATCCATGTCATCGGTCAATTCAATGAAGACGCTGGGCCGGGGCAAAACCGTTTAGAACATGCCCGGCAATCGCTGGCGGCCGTGCTCGTGCCGGTTTTTCTGGCCGCGACCACGACCATTGCCGGGTTCATCTCCTTTGTCTTTGGCGCTTACCTGAAAATGATCGGCGAATTCGGTGTCTTTTCCGCCTTGGGTATTTTCTTCGCGTTTCTTATCTCAGTGACCTTCGTGCCGGCGGTGATGGCGGTCCAGAATCTAAAAAAAATTCAGACCCGCGCCAGGATAAAAAATAACTGTTTTATGGAAAAATTCGGTTTGCTGGTCGTAAAAAACCGAAAACTAATTTTGCTCATCGGCGCTTTCTTGCTTTTCGCCGGCGGCCTTGGTATTCCGAAAATCGAACGTCAGGTAGAAATTATGGATTATTTTAATCCGGACGCGCCGGTGCGCCGGGCCGAGCAGATCCTGGAAAAAAATTTCGGCGGCTCCACCTCCCTGCAGATCCTGGTCAAAGGCGACATTGCCGACCCCGCGGTACTGAGGGCAATGAAAAATATGGAGGATTTCCTGAAAACCCTGCCAAACGTGCACCATCCGCAGTCGATCGCTGATCTGATCGAGGAAATGAACGACTTAATGGGCGAAGAAAAAACCATCCCGGAATCCCGCGCCAAAGTTAACAACCTGTGGTTTTTGCTGGAAGGTGAAGAGATCATGAGCCAGCTGGTCAACCGCGAGCGGAGCGAAGCCTTGATCCAGGCCACCATCGGCAAGAACCGAATCCGCGAAATCAAATTTTTGACCGAAATGATTAATGATTATATCCGGCAGCACAACACGACCGATCTTGTTTTTTCCCAAACCGGCATGCATTGCATCCACCTCCAACTGGATCGGGCGATCGTCTTCAATCAGGCGCAAAGCATGGCGCTGGCCATGATCCTGATTTTCGCCCTGGTGGCGTTTTTGCTCCGCTCGTTTTTGGGCGGTCTGACCGGCCTCTTGCCGATTGCCCTTTCCCTGGTCGTGGTCTTCGGCGTTATGGGTTATGCACGGATCCCGCTGGACATCGCGACCATGCTCCTGGGCGGAATCGCGATCGGTACCGGTATCGATTATGCAATTCATTTTTCCAGCCGGTTCCGGCGCGAATTGCAAGCCGGCAAGGATCCGACCGCCGCGGTGATGGCGACCATGGTCACGGCCGGACGATCGATCATGATCAACGTGCTGACCGTGGCCATGGGATTTATCGTCCTCGCGCTTGCCCAGCTCGTCCCCTTGCAGCGCTTCGGCCTGCTGATTGCCATTATGACCACCAGCGCCGGCCTGGGGTCGATAACCATTCTGCCCGCGGTCATGCTGACCACGGGTATCGGATTAAAAACCAATGGAGGTATAAATGAAAAATCTGAATAAAATATCCCTTCTGGCCCTGCTGCTGGCCGTCCCACCAGCTCTGTCCCAGCCGCCGGACCCGGCGGAAATCCTCAGTCGGGTGGACATGGTCGTCAACGCCGCCCGGGATCAGACGATGAACATGAAATTGATTCTGATCGACAAGTCGGGCGCGGAGAAAGAGCGTGAAATCGCGATGCTGCAAAAGGGCGGCGACCGCCGGCTCGGTAAATTTCTCTCACCAGCCGACCAGCGGGGCATTGGTTTCCTGTCATTGCCGAAAGGCGTGATGTACATTTATTTGCCTGCCTTCAACAAAACCCGGCGCATCGCGTCCCATGTCAAAAATAACAAATTCGCCGGCACTGATTTCACCTATGAAGACATGGAAGCAAAGCGGTACGCGGACTTCTGGATTCCGGTTTTGCTCCGAAACGAAGAAGGGACGTATGTCCTGGAATTGAAACCAAAAAACGGTACTGAAACCAGCTATTCCAAAATCATCACCTGGGTCGGAGCTGATAACTTTTTTCCGGTCAAATTCGAATATTATAATAAAGCCGGCAAACTCGCGAAAACCATGATTCAGAAAAAGATTGAAAAGGTGGACGGCTATCTGATCGCTCGGGAGGCGGAGATGCGCGATCTGATCAGCGGGCACACGACCCGCATGATCATCACCCGCATCCAGTTTGATACCGGCATCCCGGACGAGCGTTTCACAGAAAGGTATCTGGCCCAATGATAAGCCGATTAATCAGACGCCTGTTAGGCTGGACGCTTTTCCTGGTCATTCCGCTGGCCGGGCAGAATCAGCTGACCTGGTCCGGTTATTGGCAGACCGACCTGCGCATCCTGGTCGTGGACTCGGTGCGTTACGACGGTCATGAACTCCGCCTGGACTTGAAAGCCGAGGCCCGAACCGGCACCCGCGCCCGCTGGTACGCCGAAATCTGGGCGCGCGAACTTGACCCGGCATCGGCCAACCGGCTGGCCGGTTTGATTAATCAGAACCTTAATCTGACCCTGCGCGAAGCCTATGTCAGCCTCCAGGATGTGCCCTGGACCCAATGCGATCTGCGGCTCGGCCGGCAAAGGATTGCCTGGGGAACCGCGGACAAACTCAATCCTACCGACAACATCAATCCGCCGGATCTCGAGGATATCTGGGATTTTGGCCGGCATTTGGGCTCGGACGCCGTGCAACTGAAATTCTACCCGGGTGCATATACCATCTCGGCCGTCATTCTGCCTTGGTTTGAACCGGCGGTTCTCCCACGAAACGGCTGGGCGTCGATTTTCGTACCCAGCATGTCCGTGCCGCCGGGAATGACCTTGCGGGCCTTTGACGACTCGCTGTTGCCCCTTGGCAATAATCCTGCTGCCCACGCGACCCTCGGCATGAAGGCATCCCGCCGCATCCTGGGTTATGACCTTTCGCTCAGTTATGTCTGGGGCCGTGAGCACCTGCCCCTGCCCCGCCGGCTGATCCTGTCGCCGGCCGACTCTCTCGGCGGGATCAACGTTCGCGGCGAACTCGCTTTTCCACGCCGCCACGTGTTCGGTGCCGATCTGGCGGGCGCGATCCGCGATGTTGGCGTCTGGTTGGAGACCGCG
>CBFGIH010000160.1:0-4099 GCA_965648775.1 Caldifarciminota bacterium
CCAGGGATTACCTGAAGTTCATTCTGGCGCGGCAAATCATATATCAAAATCTGCCGTCGGCGGCGGCCGATTGACCGCCGATCGGATCTGGGAGCGAAGGAATCAGGACAGGTTTTTAGGAGATTCAGCCCGGCGGATGGATTGTTCGGCCGGTGGCGTCGGATTTTTCCAGAAAAATTCCTGCAAAAGCAATATCACCACTCCTACGGAAATGAAGGTATCGGCCAGGTTATAAACATACCAGCGGTGACGGCCGATGCCCATGTCTATAAAATCCACGACATAGCGCATCCGGAGGCGGTCCAGAAAATTACCGATGGCGCCGCCGATGATAAATCCCCACACGACAACGGAAAAACGACGGGTCTGGGATAACCCGATCAGGATAAAAACCGCGATGCCGATCACGGAGAGGATATAGTACAGGGCGGGCGGACCGAAATTGATGCTGAAAACGCCATAAGGATTGAACGCCAGCCGAAAGCGCAGCAGAGATCCGATCACCTCGCGGGGCGGGTCAAAAGGATGAAGGGTAGCGACAATGGCCAGTTTGGTTAACTGATCCAGCAATAGGGCCGCTAGCGAGACGGCTAAAAAAAGTTTAAGGTTGCGCTTGATCCAGGCCGCGGAGATCAGAGACATGCTGCCGGGTCCGGGTGAGCGGGAAATCCGGTTACTGACCCGAACACTTCACGCACCGGCGCGCCTGAGGCAGTATTTTCAAGCGGCGTTTTTCGATCGGCTTGCCGCAGGTCTCGCACAACCCGTATTTGCCGCCGGCGATTTTTCTCAGCGCCAGATCAATTTCGAAGAGCGTTTCCCGGCGCTGGGAAAGGATCTGGGAGGTGATTTCCCTTTTTTCCGTTTCGCTGCCCTGATCCGCGATATGATTGGAATAGGCGGACATATCGCCTGCGGAGTCGGACTGGGACTTGGCAATCTGCTCGCTGTCGTAAGCCAAGCCCTTGAGCAGGCGTTCCCTTTCCCGGATCAGCATTTTTTCATACTGCTTGATTTCAGTTTTTTTTAGTTTCTTTATCATCCCGGATTCTCCTTCAGCATGTTCAAGTAAGAACGGGCTTTGATGTTGGCGGGTTCGATCTTCAGCGCTTCCTCCCACTCCCGGCGCGCTTCTTCGAACTTCCGCTGTGCATAATAACACAGGCCCAGCAGGGTCTTTGCCTCCAGGTACTTGCGGTTTTTCTCCAGGATTTCCCGCAGGACCTTTTCCGCCCGGGGATATTGCGCCAGTTGATTGTACACCCTGGCGAGTTTCAATTTAATATCTAAAAAAGTCGGACTGATGCTGACCGCGCGCTCATACTCTTCGCGAGCTTTTTCGTATTCCCTGAGTTCGTAATAGGTGTCACCCAGCTGGACATAAGTGCTGGCCAGCTTAGCACGCAACTGAGGCGAAAAACCTTTATCCTGGGTTTCCAGTTGGGCGGCTTTTTCAAACGCCCGGATCGCGGCGTCAAACTGACACTGTTCGTTGTAAACGATGGCCAGATTGACATATGCCTCGATGTATTCAGGGTTGATCTCCGTGGCCCGTTGGAAGCAGCTGATCGCTTCATTCAGATTGCCGATAAGCGAATAAGCCAGTCCCAGGGCATTGAGGACATCCGGATAATCCGGATAACTTTTCAGAACCTTTTTCAATCCCTCAATGGCTTCCTTGGCTTTACCTTGATTATACCAGGCAAGAGCCTCGTTATATACGTTGCGCGTCTTCTGATCCATGGGTCATTATACCGATGATAAAAATACTGTCAAGCCGCCTTGGCTGATCTTCATGGCCGCCAGGCCGAAGGCACTCGTCCTCTGGTCGCTTCCACCCGACAACGAATGCCGCCGCGGGGATTGAAATCGCCGCGGATATATATCCAGCGGGGTTTGACTGCGCAGACAAAATCGTTAAGGATCCGGTTAACGGCGTTTTCATAGAATATTCCCAGGTTCCGATAACCCAGGATATAATACTTCAAAGATTTCAGTTCCACCAGGTATTTGTCTGGGCCGTAGATGATTGTCACCATGCCGGTATCGGGTAGGCCGGTTTTCGGGCACACGGAAGAATATTCCGGAATTTCGATCGTTATCGCGTATTCACGGAATTTATTAGGCAAGATGGCCAGTGCGGGTAATGCAACATCCAGGCCGGCACGGCTGAGTTTAGCATCGTATCTTGTCATAGTCAATTATAACGCTTTACATTAAATAGTCAATTGTCTGAGTGGTGCCCGATCACGGGGTCACATCGGTAAAACGAGTTAAATAGGCGGAACGGTCGTAAAGGTCCTGGAGTTTATACCGATGTTTCCTGAGAGCCGCCCGGATTGGTTTGAGATAATCCCGCACGATTGCGACATGCAGACGCATCAGCTGGCAGTACTGAAGAGTTCGTTCCCGCGAACCGTAAAGACCCTGGACCGGACAACGGCCGCCGCAGTAACCGTGAATTCCGCACTGGTAACAACCGAGCGCGCTTTTATAGGAAATCAGTCTTGCCGGATCGTGGTTTTTCTGCAGATCGCCCAGTTCGGCCGGCAGGTCGACACACGAAAAAATTCGTCCATTGACGATATCATAATTCCGGAATCGTTCAATCGCGCAGCCGGTGTGCCGGCGGCGCCGACCGGTCAGCAAAAATATTATCAACTCGCTGATATGAATGACGGATATAAGGCGGCCGTGCTGAAGACCTTCGGTAAACCAGCGCAAAACCCGGTTCAGGTCCTGCTCGTAGCGTCGGGCATAACTTTCGAAATCGCGGAAAGGTTCAACGATCTCCGGCCAGTGCCAGTACCAGTGTTCAACGAGCCCCTGATTTAGCAGTCGGCGGAACTCATCGTGGCACGCAGCCAGGGTTTGGTTTTCCCGCAGGGTTGACCACATCAGCACCTGTCCCCGCCGGATTTTTTTCAAAAGGCGCAGATTGCTCCGGATCGTAGTCAGCTCCGTGCCCGGCCGTGATCGGTTATGCTGAGCGCGGTCGCCGTCAATGGAAACCGAGAAGAGCCAGATGTCGCGCAGGAATTCTGGTTTCTGCCGGACGGCTTGTGCCACGAAACCAGCATTGGTGTAAACCATGAACCGGAGCCGGCGCGTAAGCAGACTCGCCCGCAGACGGCGCCAGCTTTCCACCATCTTCCGCAGTGCCAGAAACGGTTCCCCGCCGTAAAAACAGACGCTGACCGGACGCCGGGGAAAACGACGGCTGATTTGCTGAATGATCTCCGTATCGCGTTCGGGCTGGGTTTCTTCAAAAGTAATCACGGTGTCGCGGGCGGTTTGGTGATTGGTCGTGATGGTGCTGTTAATGCAGCCGGGACAGCGGGCATTACAACGGCCGGTAACCGTCAGATGAATGATCAAAGTGCGGTCTTCCCGAAAAAAGAGGCGCCGGCCTGAAGGCGGCGGCAGGGAAACAACAGCGCTTTTAGTTAAATCACCGAAGCGCGGATGGATCATTTATCTGCTTGCTGGTTTTATTCAAAAGAATGTTCGACGCCGGGGAAAGTCCCCTCTTTTACCTCAAGGCGGTATTGGCTCACTGCCTGGCTGATGACCCCGGCCAGGGCGGCGTACTTTTTCACGAAACGGGGATGATAATCTTCAAAAAGACCAAGCATATCGTGCAGGACCAGAATCTGTCCGTCACAATCCGGACCGGCGCCGATGCCAATGGTGGGTATTTGCAAAGCACGGGTTATCTGCCCGGCCAGCGCCCGAGGAATTTTTTCCAGGACCACAGCAAAACAGCCCAGGGTTTCCAGCGTCTGACCGGCTTTGACCATCGCCGCGGCTTCTGTTTCGGTTGCGCCCTGCAGTTTATAACCGCCCAGTTGATGCACCGACTGCGGAGTCAGGCCCAGGTGCCCCATGACGGGAATGCCGATTTCCACCAGGCGCCGGATTGAATCCGCGATCTGCGAGCAGCCCTCCAGCTTAACCCCCCGGGCACCGCATTTTAAAAAACGTCCCGCGTTATACACGGTTTCGGCGGTAGAAACCTGAAAAGATAAAAATGGCATGTCCGCGATCACGAGGGCGTTTTTCACGGCCCGGCTTACGATCCGGGTATGATAGAGCATTT
>CBFGIH010000161.1:0-4089 GCA_965648775.1 Caldifarciminota bacterium
GGGAAAGGAAGTTTCTCTGCGTCACCGTGCCGAAAAGCAAGGTTGGCTTGTTTAAAGCGCCGGGCGCATAAATTAACTGCGTTTTGAGAATAGTCGAGGCCGATCAAATTTCTGGGTTTGAGATAACGGGCCAGGTAATTGCACCCGCCGCCCCGGCCCGAACCGATTTCCAGCACATCCTTACCCTGGATCTTGGCGAGCGAGGCAACGTGATGGTATAACTGGATGAAGTAACGATCTGCCTCATCGTCTTTTTCGAGAATTATTTTTGGCTCGCCATTCAAATGAGCGTAACCGTAATTCATGAAAGACCATTCCCGTAACTTGTATTTATGGGCGAGGTGCTGGTACCAGCGCTTAAGGAGAAACCGCTTTATTCCCGGTAATAAGAAAATGAAGTACTCCGAAACTTGAATTAACATTGGTCTATTGTTCCTTTCTCGCTGCGAAAAAACAAATCGAATCTGTCTGGCTTTGATTCATAGGATTTTTTCGTTGGCTGACAGCAAAGCTAAAAATACTGGAGCGGGCAATTGATGCCAGCGGGCACGGCGCCGGTACGCGGTATGGCCCAGCACCAGGTAATTTGCCACGGCCGCGATGCGTTTTCGTCCAGCAAGCCCCCCGGTCTCGCCATAATCGACATGAATCCCATAATAACCGGCAGATGTACCGACGATGGTATCGATCTCCTTGCCCGCCAGGTCGTAATAAAACCAAACCTGGTCGTGCCCCAGGTGCCGCCGCAGGTGACTGATGATTATGCCCCTGACGATCCGATCCCGGTGTTGATTGATTTCCGCGTCTCCAACCGGAATTTCGGTCTGGTTCTGGCCGGTCGCGAACCATTGCAAGGCCGATAGAATGAATGCGTCCGGGATGTAAACCTTTTTATCACCTTTGAATTTGGGCTGACCCTTTCGAAAATCGTAGGCGAGAGTGGTTTCAGTCAGGAACTGGCGTTCCAGCATGGACAGATATTGAATAACGGTCACGTGCATGATTTCAAGTTCCCGCGCCAGGAGCAGGTAGCTGAACCGGCTGCCATAGCGGTTAAGAATCAGTTTTATCAGATGCCGCGCTACGGACGCTTTGCGATCCTGGCGGCTGCAGTCTGCCAGGATAGACTGCAAAAAAATTTCGGCTGATCCGTGTTTTTCCAGGAAAGGTGTTTTGGGTCTTGTAAAATGCTCGTTAATCGCAGCCGGAAAACCGCCGGTCGCGCAGTATTCATTAAACAGCAACTCCAGTTCCCGGACCTGGCCCTTGAGCGATTCCGCTGCTTCGGTCAAGCGTTCGGGTTCGGCGTGGAAGCAGTAGGAATTCACTTTTTCCAGCATTGCTGGCACGGCGCTAAAATCAACCGGCCCGCCCGCCACGGTCAGGTTCGCTCCATAGAGGGACGCCACCTGCCGGGCAAAGGCGTTAAAAGAAAGCGGTCTTAGGTAATGGAATTTGATCGCGGTCTGCGGTTCCATCAGCAATGCGGTTTTCTCGGCTTCGGTTAATTGTTGACTGCCGGTAATGATCAGGGTGCCATTACGAATCAATCCCTGGCTGATGATGCGGCGGATTAGGTCGGTCCAGCCGCGAAGCAGTGTAAGGTTATCAAGAAATATGTAAAACTGTGGTTTGTTGCGGTTAGCCTCAAAAAAATATTCGAGTGCCTTTTCCACTTCGGTGGCGGCGATAAACAATTCGGCATTTAGATAATAAATCTGACGTGGCGGAAAATTCTGGTGTAATAAATGATCAATAATTTTTTTCAGGTAAACAGTCTTTCCTACCTGGCGCGGCCCGCATATCATACAGAGATTGTTTAAGGATAAATCAATATTACGAAATTGAAAATATTTTCCCTGCAAGTTTTTTAAATCCACATCCTGGGCTGCAAAATCTTTTCCCAATTGCCACCATAAATTAATATCTGCGATTTCCGTCATTTTCATCATATGATCACCTCTTTTTCGACATTATTTTATCTAAATATTATACATAATTAATAATGTTTGTCAATAAACTTAATTTATGGATAGCCTGCTATCTAAATTATTTTTTTCTTTATGTGTTATAATTGCTTTTGATTTCTGGTGTGGAAGAAACATCGGTCTTGACAATAAATCTTTTTATTTTATATTAAATTGTCATTTAATAATAAAAAGGAGAGGATTATGCTCATTATAACAATTATTCTGATGGCGCAAAGCGTCTTGGTCTACGACGCGGATGCAGCTGATCCCGGTGCGATACCGAAGGTTATTAAAAATAAAGAGCCCGTCTCAACTTTCGACTTAGTTGCTCCACAGCCCATGCCCGGCTGGCCAAAAACCGTTGGCACTCATCCCAATTATAAACCCAGCGGCATAACCCTGGCCGATATTAACAATGATGGTTTTCTTGAAATCGTGCTCGGGTCGACGGACCAGTATTTATATGCGTGGGACTATCGGGGCAACGCGCTGCCGGGCTGGCCCATATATCTGCCCGCGCTCATTCAGGCCAAGGTCGCAGTCGGTGATATCGATAACAACGGCGATCAGGAAGTCGTTGCCGCGGCCCGCAATGGCTACGTTTACATCTACCACCACGACGGCACGCCCTTTGACGGCTGGCCGCAGAACGCCAACGGTGTGATCGGATTTGTCGCCCCTGCCCTTTTCGATCTGGACCGCGACGGTGATCTCGAAGTCATCATGGTCCAGATGCAATCCGGTCAACCAGGTCACGTGTATGTCTGGCATCACAACGGCCAGGTGTATACGGGCTGGCCTCAAAATACTGATTACCTGGCAGTGGCCACGGCATCGGTCGGCGACCTGGACAATGATTCTCTGTTTGAAATCTGCGCCCTGTCTTACCGATCGGTCTATGTCTGGGACCAGAACGGTAACCTCAAAACCGGCTGGCCTAAACAGAATGTCGCGGGCGGCATGAGTTATGCCCAGGCCGTGCTGGCTGACCTGGACAACAACGGCGATCTGGAAGTACTTCACGCTTATTACACCAGCGGCCAAAATTATGTCGGTATTTATCACCACGACGGTACGGCTTTTACCAGCTGGCCTCAAACTTTTCCCGGTCCCCAGACCTACACCACACCGGTGACCGCCGACCTGGATGGCGACGCGGATCTGGAGATTTTCAACGGCGGACATATCATAGGAGGTGCTGATTTTTTAGGCCGACATCACGACGGTACGTCATTTTCGGGCTGGCCGGTCATCTGCGATATGCTTGAGTGCTCGCCGGTAATCCTGGATATTGATAACGACGGAAACCGTGAAGCCCTGATCGCGGACAATCTCAATCCGGGCAACCTCTGGTCATACGAGTTTTCCGGTGCGGTCACGACGGACTGGCCGGCAGCGACCAACGCGGCGGCGATCGTGAACAGTCCTGCGGTCGGTGATGTTGACGCCGACGGCGATGTTGAAATCGCCTTGCTCGTGTCCGACGGTACCGTACATCTCTGGACCCTGGATGGTGTCCCGTATTGTCCATACCGCACTGAATGGGGCACCTTCTTTCATGATGACTG
The DNA here is from genome assembly GCA_965648775.1 of Caldifarciminota bacterium. GTDB lineage: Bacteria > Hydrothermota > Tepidihabitantia > SM23-42 > JAOAFX01 > CBFGIH01. The sequence continues at coordinate 3,539 of CBFGIH010000161.1, forward strand.
GAACACGGGCTGGTTTCATCCGCGTCCGCCCGCGAGCCTCACCGCGCAGGCTGCTGTCGACCATATCGACCTGGCCTGGCGCCGTAATTCCGAGCCCGACATTGCCGGCTACCGCGTTTACCGCGGCACGGCCAGCGGCGGGCCGTATATGTTGATCACCCCGGTCTTGCTGATGGATACGGCCTACGCGGACACCTCGGCGGCCGCGGGTATCCCGTACTATTATTGCGTTAGCGCCCGGATCAAGGCGCAGACCGAATCCCGTTTAAGCAATGAAGCGATGTCCATGATCGGCATCGCCGAAGCCGGGTCCCGCTTCGGGGTAACCTTCACGGTTACGCCCAATCCGTTCCGGGATTTCGTCCACTTCGGCCCGGCGGTGAGTGCGTTGGCCTTGATCCGGATCTACGATGTCCGGGGCCGGCTAGTTGCCACAATCTCAGACCGGCAGTGGCGGCCCGGCAGGGATATGCCGAATGGTATTTATATCGTGGAGATTAACGATGGGGCGGTGTCTCGCCGCCTTAAAGTGATTCGAGTCCGTTGAACTG
>CBFGIH010000162.1:0-4038 GCA_965648775.1 Caldifarciminota bacterium
TCGGTTATGGTTTTAAACGGGCAATTTTTTTCCGCAATTGACGATTACGTGGGTCCTTTACCAGCGCTCGTTGATAAAAGCGCCGGGCCTGATCTTGGTCGTTTAACATAAAGTGGGTATCGCCCAGGTGTTCCAGGATGACGGCATCTTCTACTTTTTCTAAGGCACGTTCCAGTTCCGCCCGAGCTTGTTCATAGCGGCCCTGTTTGTAAAAAATCCAACCGCGCGAATCGATGATATAACCGTTATCCGGTTCCTGGCTCAGCGCGCGGTCAACCAGGGTCAGGGCAAAGTCTAAACTTTCGTTTTGTTCAGCCAGCGTGTAGCCGACATAATTCAACGCCGTGCTGTTTAAGGTGTCAAGTTTCACAATTTTTCGAAAATATTGAAGGGCCTCTTTTTGTTTTTCGGATCGATCGCATAGATTAGCGAGGGCAGTTAAATAGGAGATGCTCAGGGAATCATGCTGCAGGGCGCGTCGGTATTGATGATAGGCCGCGGCTGGATTATTTTCCAGTTCAAGACAAAATCCCAGGAGGTAATGAAGCTCGGCCGCATGACCACCTCGGTAGGCAGCTTCTTCGAAAGCCAGCCGGGCCGAGTAGTATTGACGGAGATCAATCAGGACAAAACCCAGATAAATCCACAATTCGACAAAATCTGGATTTATTTTCAGGGCCGACTGAATTTCCTGCCGGGCATTTTCATACCGACCCTGTTCGAGATGGATTTTCCCCACGTAAAATCTTGAATAAGCATCATGGGGATTGAGCCGGGAAGCAGTGAGGAACTGGTCCAGAGCAGAGGCGGTATCGCCCATTTTGTATCGGGCGAAACCCAGGGTGCGGCGCACGGCGTCATCGAAGTAATCTACCTTCAGAATTTCCGAAGCAACCCGGATGAGTTTCTCATATTGGTCGGTGTCGGTGTATAAATCAATCAAGCGTTTTCGGATGATGTAATTGGAATCAATGGGCAATGTTTGTTCATAATAATAAATGCTTGAATCCTTGAGTCCCAGATAATCAAAGCCGGTGGCAATGCCCAGCCGGGCTTTGATATTGCTCGAATCGAGGGCGACGCATAACCGATAGAACTCAACCGCGGCTTGATGTTCATTTAATTTGCCGGAAAGCGTGCCGAGTTGAAAATATATGCCCGCGGTCCGATCCGTTTCGGGAATATCCAGCAGACTCTGGCGGGCCAGGCACAGGTTGCCCATAATTTCGTGCAGCGTGGCGATCGCCAGATAAATATTTTCGTTTTTGGGATCAGTGGCCAGCGCGGCCCGGTAAGAAGCGAGAGCCCGATTGAAATTGCCTTTGGCCAGATAGCCCGTTGCCATGATGATGTGAAATTTACCGTAATCGGGCAAAGTTTTTAATCCCTTTTCTGCCCAGGCGATGCCTTCGTCATATCGCTGTAACCGGTAGAGGGCATTGATCAAAGCCGTGTAAAGCTGGGGAGAGGACGAATCAATCTGCACGGCCTGAAGATAATAGGGCAGAGCTTCTTTGATATTCCCTTCGAGCTCAAGCCGGTCACCAAGGCAGTACAATTCATAGGAGGATGGTGGAGATTGCAGGAACAAAAGCAGCGTTAAAACTCGATGTAGATAGAATATAGCCATAATTTATCAGGTGATTTTATGGGATCGTTGTTATACAAATGGTAATCGAGACTGATACCGATACGGCGGCCATGGGTCTGATAGTAAACGAGAAGACGAAGCAGGTGCTGATGGTACCAGATTGAGTCGCCGCGGGTAAAATGGAATTTCGGTTGAAAATTGATTGCCAAACCAGCCTGGCGGTACAAGACGGCAAGGCCTTCGATTATTATATCGTAGTTGAAATCAGCACCGGCATTGATATCCCAGCCATGGTAGGAAAGATGTGGGTAAAGACCAGTGGTCAAGGCAGCAGCAAAGCGGGCTCGGGGCGCCGCCGCGCGGGCATAATGAAAGTCCCGGTGACCGACCTGGAACCGGAAACGGTTGAAGACCGGCGTGCCATCGACTAACCGGTCAATGTCATGATAACAGTCATGCATGAAGTAGAATCGTCCGAACCAATTTGGCCAGCAGTAGTCGGCACCGGTGATGATCGCATAGTGGACGTTACGGGGATCGAAAGTCACCCCGCCGGTTTGTAAACCCATGTCCAGTTCGTCCCGGTAATTGAGGTAATAAGAAAGGCCACGGTATCGAATTACGGCACAGTAGATATCTGCCACAACATCGAGATTATAGCGGGCAGAGCGGGAATTGATATATTTGCTGATGCCGCCTCCGCCGTGGAATTCAAGGGGGATTTCAACGGCTTTGATTAAAGGGGGCGCACAAAGAAAACAGCACAATAACCAGCCGATGGAGGAGAATAGCGGCCGGCAAAGCAAAGACCACAAACGGAAAAGCGGATGGAAAAACCCAAATTGATTATTCATCAAGCACTCGGTGATATTACCTGGGCGCAAAGATCAGCGCCGATCATGCCCGTAATGCGCGCCCGGCAGAGCCGGCCAACCGGTGCTTCTGTTTTTTTAAGGAGAATACGGCTGTCTATTTCCGGCGCCGTAAATTCCGCATGGCCGATCAAGCGGTGATTCTGGCTGTTAATCAGAACGTCATAGCAGCGGCCCAGACGCTGACGGTTTTTGATTTTTAGCAGTCTTCGCTGCAGGATTGTCAATTCTTTAAAACGTTTGCGGACGATTTCAGGCGGTACCGGTTGGAGATAATAGGCAGGGGTGTCGGCTTCCCGGCTGTAACGAAAAACACCGAGCCAATCCGGTTGATAGGAGACAAGAAAGTCAATCAACTCTCTATGCTCATCTGCTGATTCAGTTGGAAAACCGGTCATGACCGTCGTGCGGAAGGTGAATCGGTACCGGCGTAAGGATTTAATCAGGGCAGCAAGGTGTCGTTGGGTAGTGCGGCGGTTCATTAATTTCAGCAGACGGTCATTGACGTGCTGAATCGGCATATCCAGGTAGCGGCAAAGCCGGGACTGGGCGGCCAAATCACGGATCATCGCGGGAGTGATTGATTTGGGATGGACGTACATCAGTCTAATCCAGTGCAGGCCGGGTAACCGGCTCAAACGACGGATCAGGGGAAGCAGCATGGGCTGCCGGTAGCGATCGATGCCGTAGGCGGCAGTATCCTGGGCGACCAGAATAAGTTCCCGGATACCAGCACGGGTCAAAACCGATGCCTCGGCAATGATATCGGACAGGGCCCGGCTGCGCCGTGGACCCCGGATAAGCGGGATGGTGCAATAAGCGCAGTGATTTGAGCACCCTTCGGCAATTTTAAGAAATGCGTAACCGCGGGTGGTGACATGCCTTTTTTCGGCGGCGCGGACCGCGGGAAAAAACAAATTGATCATTCGGGAACGTTCATCAATTCTAAACCAGTCATTTATCTCCGGAAATTCCTTTTTTAATTGTTCCCCGGCACGATTGACGCCGCAGCCGAAAACAATCAGACGTGCGGTCGGATATCGGCGGCGGGCATCTTTTATCACGCGTTTTGCCTCGTTCAGGGCTGCCCGGATAAAACCGCAGGTGTTGATGATAACGTAATCGGGAACCGCCGGGTTCGTAGTCTGGGCAAGAACACTGGATTTTTGCGACATTAACTGCCCCATGATTTTTTCAGAGTCAACAAGGTTTTTTGGACAACCCAGCGAAATGATTTTAACGTTGTTCAATTTTAATCAATTTGACCAACGCCTGGGCAATTAACTGGCCCGCATCATCAGTAATCTCGGATTCGGCCACGGCCAACTTATGCTTGATGGAAATGATCCGGCCTTTCAATAAATAAGTCTTTTCGACGGGCATCGATTGTTTGAAGCGGACACTGATCTCAGCGGTGGCAGCGTAGTGGCCGACGGCATATGCCGCCCAGACCGCAATCTCATCAAGCAGCGTGCAGATGATGCCACCATGGACAAAACCTTTATAGCCCTGGGTCCAGGCGGAAGGAATAATATGGGCTTGGGCGCCATGATCGGTATGCTCGATGGTCAGATG
>CBFGIH010000163.1:0-4028 GCA_965648775.1 Caldifarciminota bacterium
TGCTGTTCGAACGCCAGGCGGAGCGCTTCCCGGGATATGGCCTGTTCAATTTTCAAATCCTCCTGCGTATGAGGAATGGTGGTGGGCCGGATCATCTTGTTCCGGATCCGATTGCGCAGATCGCGCTCATCAAGTTCAAATGGCAGCCAGCGCACGATGTTTTCAATCCCGGTTTCTGCCAGCACGTTGCTGATCGAGTAAGACATGCCGAGGTTCGCGCTCACGGTGCGGTTGAACACACCCTTGAATACCGAGAAAACATCAGTGGTGGCGCCGCCGATGTCCACGCCGATGGCTTGAATCTTTTCCTTCCGGGCAACCGTCTCCACCATCAGGCCAACCGCACCCGGCGTGGGCATGATCGGCGTGTCCGTCATCTCCATCAATTTCTTGTAACCCGGCGCATGCGCCATCACATGTTCCATGAACTGGTCATGAATCTTGTGCCGGGCGGGATTGAGATTTTCGCGCTCGAGCACGGGCCGGATGTTCTCCACCACAACCAGCGCGGTCTTGTCCTGGAGAGTTTTGAGGATTTCCTGCCGGGCGTCCTTATTGCCGGCGTAGATTACCGGCAGGCTGTAACCAGAACCAAACCGGGGACGGGGATCAGCGGCTTTGATCAATTCCGCCAGTTCGACGACGTGCGAAACCACGCCGCCGTCAATGCCACCCGCCAGCAGAATCATGTCGGGCCGCAAATTGCGGATCCGCTCAATCTTTTCATGGGGTAATCGCCCGTCATTGGAGGCGATCACGTCCATGACAATCGCGCCCGCGCCGAGGGCAGCCCGGGCGGCGCTTTCCGCGGTCATGGTCAGCACCACGCCCGCCACCATCATCTGCAGACCGCCGCCGGCCGAAGAAGTCGAGACATAAAAATCCACACCTTCGCTGCCCTGGACCTGCTTGATGATCTTCTCGCCGTCGAGAATCCGCACGCCGGCCAGTTCTTCCACTTCCCGGACCGAATTAAGCACGCCTTTCGTGACATCCTCAAACGGGGATTCCACTGTGGTCGGCGCCTCGCCCCGCACGATCAACCGGTATTCGTTACCGCGCTTTTCAATCAGAATGGCCTTGGTGGTCGTGCTGCCGCAGTCAGTGGCGAGGATTCTTGTTGGTTCGTTTTTGTTCATGGATTTCCTCCTCGAGACGTTCGATCTCACAGATGAGCACCTCGATGTTGTTGCGGTTTTCGAGCATCGCGGCGAACTCCTCGTATTCCCGGAAAGTGAAAAATGCCCGGTAAAACGGCTGCATAAAAACCATGAATTGGTTCGCCAGAAAAGAAAGTGGCTTGGCCGATTCCAGCATGACGATGGCCACCGGCGTCATGCGCATCTCCACAATCTTTTTAGCAACTTTGTGGATGAGAAATTTTTTTCTCTCCTCAGTGACTTCAAACCTCACGGTGTCCATCGGACCTTCAGGTTTTTCACGGCCCGGACCTCATCCAAGCGCCGGACCGGCGTATTCCGGGGAGCGGATTTGAGGAGTTCCGGATTCTCCTGCGCTTCCCGGCGGATCTTTTTCATGACATCGATGAAACGGTCGAGTGTTTCCCTTGACTCGGTCTCGGTCGGCTCGATCATGATTGCCTCGCTCACGATGAGCGGGAAATAAACCGTGGGAGCGTGAAACCCGTAATCGAGCAGACGTTTGGCCACATCCAGGGTTTTCACCCCGAAGTCCTTCAATTTTCGAGCCGACAGCACGCCTTCGTGCATGCAAAAACCGGGATATGGCAGGTGATAATCTTCCCGCAAAGATTGAATGACGTAATTGGCATTCAGGATCGCTGCCCGGGAAACGGCTTGCAGGCCGTTTTCGCCGATGATCCGCAGATAAGCGTAGGCGCGGACCATCACCAGGAAATTACCGAAAAACGAATGGACCTTGCCGATCGAATCCGGCAGGTCATAGTCCAGCTGATAATGACCATCCCGTTCCCGGATCACCGGGACCGGCAGAAAAGGAGCCAGCAGTTTCTTGACCGCTACCCCGCCTGCGCCCGGACCACCGCCGCCGTGGGGTGTGGAAAATGTTTTGTGGAGGTTAAAATGAACCGCATCAAATCCGAGATCGCCGGGTCGGCAGAGGCCGAGCAGGGCGTTCAGGTTGGCGCCATCGAGATAAACCAGACCACCTTTTTGATGGACAATCTCGGTAATCTTCAATATATTTTTTTCAAAAAGCCCAAGCGTATTAGGATTAGTAAGCATGATCCCCGCAACCTCCGGCGTCATCAGTTCGGCCAGTTTATCCGTGTCAACCAGCCCCTCGGCGTTTGAGGGAAGAGTCAACGGTTGGAAACCGGCAAAATTCACGCTCGCCGGATTTGTGCCATGAGCAGAATCGGGGACGATGATGAATTTTCGGGGTTCACCTCTTTTGTTGAAATACGCTTTAAACATGCTGATCGCGCAAAATTCACCGTGCGCTCCCGCGGCGGGCTGAAGCGTGATCGCATCCAGATTAACAATCTTTTTCAGCATTTCGCCCAATTCGTGCATGAGACGCAATGCGCCTTGCACGGTTTGCTCCGGCTGTAAGGGATGCAAACCAGTAAAACCGGGAAGCCGGCAGACCTCTTCGTTGATCTTGGGATTGTATTTCATGGTGCATGAACCGAGCGGATAGAAATCCTTGTCCACATGATGGTTCAGGGTTGAAAGGTTCACGAAATGGCGGACTACTTCCGGTTCACTGACCTCGGGCAGATCCACGGGCTTCCGACGTCGGAATTGGTCAGGCAGTTTAAAAACGGGCACATCGCACCGGGGTAATGAATAGCCGGTACGCCCGGGCCGAGAGATTTCAAAAATCAGTTCCATTTTGATTTCCTATTTTCTCGAATTGCTCTTGATGAAACGGGTAAACGAACGGTCAAAGGTTTTTTCGTCTTCGGACGAGAAACAGCACGCCGGCAGTTGCCGCATCTGCAGATGATATCTCAGGCATTCGCAGCAGATACCCTTGCGGGAACAGGGCTCGTAAGTGCAGTTGCATTCTTTCAAATTCTTTGTGCTTTTGCAATCCATTGAATTTCAATTATATATAAAAAAAGAGGGCTGTCAACCGGATAATCCATAAGAATTGAAGGGGACTAAAAGCAGTCAAATTCCCGCCGGTCAGAAAAATGTGTACTTTTACTGCGTTCCAATGTCTTGCCGCTTGACATAATAAAAAAAAATAATATAATTACAAAAAGCAACAACCCGTAGAGGTTTCCTCTTAACATTTTGTTGGAGGAAAAAAGCTTGAAAGGAGACATATGGTCTACGGAAAGGTTAAGTGGTTCGATGGTAAGAAAGGCTACGGCTTCATAGAAAAAGAAGATGGAACTGGTGACGTCTTTGTCCATTATCAGGATATCGTGGGCGAAGGTTATCGGGTCCTTAGAGAAGGTGAGCGAGTTAAATTTGACATTACGCAAACCCCCAAAGGCGACAAAGCCATTAAAGTCGAACGCGCCGCAGCTGATGCGCAATAGAAAACGCTCATATTTAAACCAGGCCCGGATCGCTCCGGGCCTTTAAATTTATCTCTACCGGATAAATTCGGCCCTTTCTCTTTACTTGAGCCGCTTTTGACCTTGACTCGCCCTTTCAATCTTCATATAATATTCCATGTCCTGGGAACGCATCCTGGACGTTAATCTCAACCGGTTAACCGAAACCCTCAAATTTCTTGAAGACATCACCCGGTTTAACCATTACCCGACCAGCCTCCTTAAACGACTGCGTCGCCTGCGGTCGGACTTTTTAACCATAAAAAAGGCACTGCCCTTACGGGAAATTATCCGTTATCGCGATAGCCATCATGACCAGGGCCGGTCCAGCCGGTTCGACACCCTTATCCGGCGTTCGGCCGCCGAAACGGTTGCCGCTTCGTTTTCCCGCGCCAAGGAATCATCACGGATTATTGAAGAAATTTTGAAAATTTATCAGCCGGGTTTATCAGGCTATTTAAAAAAGATCCGTTTCACGATCTATGATCTGGAAAAGGAAATTCTCGCCGGCCGC
>CBFGIH010000164.1:0-978 GCA_965648775.1 Caldifarciminota bacterium
CGGCCACGATCACTCGGCAGACGCCACACATGCCGGTTGCGTCAATCATGATTGGATTGAGACCGACAATGGTTCTGACGTTCTCGGGACGGGTCAACTGGGCAACCAGGTAAGTTAGGTATGTGCAACCCTGGACGTAAACCAGATCCGGGGCAGCGGCCTTAAGCAAAGCCGGTAAATGATCGTGCACGTGTCCGCGAAGACCGCGCGAGCCGTCGCGGGTGATCTCAATCAGCTCATCGCTGAACCGGCGCAGGCGATTGGTCCAGTACAACAACTGAGCGCTGCGGGCTTCCACCAGGGTGGTCACGCGGTTGTGGTGGTTTTTAAATTCCCGGAGCACGGGATAAAGTGCGCCGATGCCGTAGCATCCGCCGATCGCGAGTACGCGTCGGCCTTCGATGACCTCAGTCGGCCGGCCCAGCGGTCCGGCCAGGGTTGCCAGTTCGGTTCCCGCTTCGACGGCCGCCAATTTCCGCGTGGAAGTGCCGACTTCCATAAAAATCACGGTAACCGTTGACTGATTCCAGTCCACGAGATTCAGGGGTATCCGCTCACCCTGTTCATCAACCCGGACCACGACGAATTCTCCCGCCCGGGCATTGGGCGGTATGACCTCGGACGCAATGGTCAGGCAGTGGATGTTGGGCACGAGCTGCCGCTTGGTTATGATCTGGTACACTTATCCTCCCAGCCGGGCCAGGGTGTCCTCGTAAAGGCCCAGCGCCGGATTCTGAAAGACCAGCAAGACACCCGGCGGCACCCGGTCCGTAAGACGCGCTTTGAGGGTAAAAGATAATTCCGGCGTGCGAACGATCGCCGGACTGCCTTCGTTTAACTGGTGCACCCGGGCATCCTCGGGATTGATCCATATGCCATCATCCGCGCGCAGGCGCTGAAATCCCGTCAGCAACCGGGACAGCGGCTTGCTGCGAAACTGGTAATTGTTTTCCCGCGCGAGCAGGATAAACGGAAATT
>CBFGIH010000164.1:988-4010 GCA_965648775.1 Caldifarciminota bacterium
TTCCGGGGTCGGCTTCATTTTCCGCTCCGCCGGGGCCGCCGCAGACGGGCGGATCGGCACGGCTTGCCGGCTCAGGAGAGGCAAGCGGCGCGCGATTTCCCTGATGATCCAATCGTCTGGCCGCGCCCACGGGGGTGGCGCAATTGCCCGGGTCAGCCGTATCGGCTGTCCCTGATAATTTTCCAACGAACCATCGGCTTCGGCCGGCGCCGCCGCCGGCAGGAAAACATCAAATTCATGGTCCGGCGGAAAGCAATCCTGGACAATGACACCGCGGTAGGCACGGGGTAAAAAAACCGCGGCGCCGACGAGGTAAAGACAATCAATCGCCGAATCATTGATAACCGTTCGGTAATCAAGAATTCCAGGCCGTCGGCTGCGCGACAGATTAAAAGTGCTGGAAATCGCAAGAACGGGTACGACCGGATCCGGCGGTTGATATTGCGCGGCAAAGTCGGGCCGGCAAAGAATCGCCACGCGGCGGCCTTTGATCAGCCCGCGGGCCGTTTCGATCATTTTTTCTTCCGCTGTCCTGGTGTTCGGTGCGCTGGTCTTACCCAGCAGCCGGTCGAGCCATTCGGCTTCGGCGCCGGCACCGGGTTGAAGCCAGCACCGGGCTTGATCCGCAGCCAAGGTCCGTACTGGATCCACGACGATGACAACCGGTTTGTGCCAGTCAAGCAACAGGACCGAATAATCGGCAAAGACATCAAGATCGACCGCGATGACGACTTCGGGCGGCGGGTCAAGCTCAGGGAAAACCAGCGCCGGTTTGACGGTTGTGCCGATCGCGCCGGAATTTACGGCCTGACTTAACTCCCATAGGGCATCAATGGCTTCGATCGATAAATCCGGGCTGAAGAGAAAACCCGGCGCACCGGCGGGATCGGTTAAATATTGAACCGCGGCGTTCAAGGCATCGTCCCAGGTGGTCTCGACCACGGTCTCCTGACGGCGGATCAAAGGTTTGGTAATGCGCAGTTGATGGGCCACCAGCGGCGCCAGGCCAAAGCGACCGCGCACGCAGATCGGCTTTCCATCTGGCACGGTGTTGATGATGTTGTTTCCCCGGACATTGATCTTGATCGGACAACCGAGACTGCAAAGCGGACAATGGCTGGCAACCGTGGTTTCCGGCGGCGCAGCGTACTTGGCAAACCGTTCGGTCAGGGCGCCGGTCGGACAAACATCCACGCAGGCACCGCAGAATTGGCAGAGGCGCTGGAGATGGCTTTCTCCGAAAGCGGTGCCCACCAGGGTAGCAGGACCGCGGTGATGGAAATCGATCGTGGCCGCGCCCCGCTGTTCATTGCAAGCGCGGACGCAGCGACCGCACAGCACGCAAAGATTGTAATCCCGCTCAAAAAACGGATCCTCCCGTTCGATCGCCAGTTGCCGGTATCGAAATTCAAAAGGAATTTCCCGGATCGACAGTTCCTCCACTAACCGTTGCAATTCGCAGGTGCCGTTGCGGCTGCAGTACTTGCAGCCAAAAACCACCGGTTCTTTCTGAATGCAATCCATGAACCGGGCGCATTCCTCTTTTTTGGTACAAATCAGGCAGCCGTATGGATGCTCGGACAGGATCAACTGCAGAGAAAACCGGCGCAGTTGTTTAATCCGTTCGGTGTCCGTAGCGACGACCATACCCTCCTGACAGGGCAGGGTGCAGGAAGTTACCGGACGCGGCATTCCCTGGACTTCCACCAGGCACAACCGGCAACCACCATAGGCGGACAGGCCTTCATGGTAACATAGAGTAGGAATTTGAATCCCGGCCTGGCGGGCAGCCTCCAGCACCGTGGTGCCCTCGGGAACGCTGAGGAACTTGCCGTTAATCGTCAGGTTGATCATTCTGCTCGCCTCGAATACGGTTGATAAATTCCCGGCCTTCGCGGGTTTCAAATTCACAGCGCAGGCACCGTTTTGCCTCTCGGCCGACCATGCCTTCATCATAACCGGTTTCCACTTCCCGGAAATCATGCCGCCGTTCTTCGACCGGGGCCTGGGGCAATTCAACTTTTTTCAGGTTTTGCCTCTCCTCCTCGGTCATGGTCAGAGGCGGAACCCAGACCGACGGCCGGGAAACCTGGTATGTCCGCTGCCAGGCCCGACCCTCAAGAAATGCGGCCATCGCCTCGGCGGCAATCCGGCCATCACGGATCGCTTCAATGACCGTGCTTGGTCCGCGAATCGCATCGCCGCCGGCAAAAACCCCGGTTTGATCCGTTTGATATGTATCCGGATTGACTTCCACGGTACGCCACCTGGTAAGTTTTACCGCACCGTTTAAGAAATCTGTATCCGGCTCCTCGCTGATGGCCGCGATTACGGTGTCGGCTTCAATCATATACTCGGAGCCGGGAATGGGCACCGGTCGTCTCCGGCCGGAATCATCCGGCTCGCCCAGGACCATCCGCTGGCACTGCAGGCCCGTGACCCGGCCCGAAGCGTCGATCACCTTGACCGGCGCAGTTAGAAATTCTAATTTTACGCCTTCCCGCTGCGCGTTCTCGACTTCTTCTTTGAAGGCCGGCATTTCGGCGACGGTGCGGCGGTAAAGAATGGTCACATCTGAGCCCAGCCGCAGGGCCACGCGCGCAGCATCGACGGCCGAATTGCCGCCGCCTACGATCACGACTTTTCGGCCCAGCTGAGGTTTTTGCCCCAGGTGCACGGCCTTGAGAAATTCAAGACCGTAGAGCACGCCCGGGCAATCCTCACCGGGAATACCCAGCCGTAAACTCCGGTAAGCGCCGACCGCGATGAAAACCGCCTGATGCTCCTGCCGGATCTGGTCAAACGAGACATCTTTACCGACTCTAACGTTGGTCCGGACTTCAATGCCCGGCAGTAGAAGATCCCTGATGTCCGCGTCCAGGACCGGCCGGGGCAAACGGTACTCGGGAATGCCCAGACCCAGCATGCCGCCCAGCCGCGCTTCTGCCTCATAGATCGTGACGCCGTGCCCGCGTAAGAATAGATTATAAGCCGCAGTCAGCCCCGCCGGCCCGGCACCGAT
>CBFGIH010000165.1:0-3987 GCA_965648775.1 Caldifarciminota bacterium
AAAGGGTCAGGTACTTGACATTGAGCGCCGGCGAATGCTCGACCACGCAGCGGACGGACTTGACCCCTTCGCGGTGACCCATGACCCGCGGCAGGCCGCGTTTTTTCGCCCACCGGCCATTTCCATCCATGATGATGGCGACGTGTAAATCCTGACTCATGAGTAAATTATACCGTGAATACGGTAAAAGTCAACGCTGATGCCGGTCAATAAGCGACCAGCTTGGCGGTCTGGCCGGCACTGTGCAGGAAGAAAACGCCGCTGTGTTCCGCCACCCAGGAAAACGATGACCAGCGGGTGCGGAAGACCAGACGGCCGGTCGGATCATAGATCCGCGCGCCGTCCGGCCCCGCGTTCTGGATACAAAAAAGCCGGCCGGTTTGGCTAATATTCAGAAAACCGCGGGGCAGGGCGGGCTTTTCTTCGGCCTGGCCGAGCAAACGCAGGGTTATTGCTTTTAAGGCCTCGATGCTGTCACCGCTTAAGTCTTTCAAAACCAGCCGCAGGTCATAGGGTCCTTCGGTCAAGCCGACCGTGTTCCAGTAACCGAGCGTGCCGTGGCGCACCGGCGTGAACTGGGAATCGCTCAGGACGTTCCAGGCGGTCGTGCCCGCCGCCCGCCAGAAAAGCCGGTAAAAAGAAAAATCCTGGGGGTTGAGCGGACCGGGATCGATCCAGGCCGAGCCGAGGATGGCAATCGTGTCATTGACCCGGCCGCTGGCAGGACCGCTGATGCCGGCCACGAACACGAGCGCGGTGTCAGATGGAATCGGGTCTTCCGGGAACTGGGAATTAACGATGATCATGAGCGCGGCGCCGGTCGCCCAGATATTGCCCATGGTCATCGCCGTGTAACCCATGATCAGGAAACCGCGGTTTTTGGCGATGACATCGCAGGCCAGGCTGGACAGGAAGCAGAAGGTGATGCCATGGCCGCTGGCTTCAATGTGACCGCCCGAGCCGTCGCAGAAGGCGTTCTGAATCGTCGCGAAACTGTGATCGTAAGCGCACAGTTCACCGAAGATCGAACTGGTCACGTTCAGCCGGCAGGAATCCGCGGGGTAGAGGTTCCAGGTCTGGATGGTCGTATTCCGCAGGCGGAAAAGCCGGTCATAAACCGGCAGAACCCAGTCCGCGTAGCTCTGGTTATTGACGAGACCGGTGACCGTGAAAGTGTCACCGCCGTTGAACATCAGGCCCGTGGTCCGCAGGATCGAACTGTCAATGATGACCGCCGAGCCGCGCTGGGGAATCGCAGCCCACAGGCAGCGGCTTGAGGTGTCAATCTCCACATGGTAATCGACGCCTTTGATGTTAGGCAGGGTAGAATCCAGGTAAAAAGCCCGTACGGTGTCGCTTTCCGGGAAATTGATGTTGACCGTGTCGCCGTTTTCAAAAAAGAACCAACTGAGAAGAAAATCAACGTGGTGAAAACGCGCGTAACAACCGTTGCTGAAAAGCCACTCGCCGGTGATGCCGACCCGGTCGAGAATCGCCCGGCCTTGCTGGTAAAGCCCGGCCGTGATCCAGTCGCGGTTTTCCACGCGGGACATGCGCAGTTCTCCCCGGCCCGCGACCGCAATGCTGATTTGATAGCCGTTAAACGAGGTGTGGCAGTCGTTGATGAAGAATTGGGCCGAGTCGCTGACGACGATGGCATGGTGGTAAATGTAATACTGGATAATGTTCAAGACGCTTGAATCCGCGGTTACCCTGCCGCCGCCGAAGGCATAAAGGTCACCGTTTAAGTTGAATTCGGCGTTTTTTATGATCAGCACGCCGTCGTTGAAGACCAGGATGTTGCCTTCGTGGAAGAAGTTACCGGTGAGATAAAGGGTTTCGGCCGGTGTGTCGCCGATCACGATGTCGGCGCGGCCTGGTTCAGTTTCCATTTCGTCCGGGTTAAAACGCGGGATGCGGGGTATGAAGCCGGTCGGGCTCGGCGAGGTCAAATATTCTGCGGGGGGCAGGCAATTTTGGCGCAGGTATTGACTGAATTCATTGACCCGGCACTGGTCAAATTGGAAAAAAGGCAGGGCAAACAAGAACCACATGCTTCCTCCTTGGTTTATTGAGATATTTTAACTAAATAAACAACCCGGTCAACGGTAAACTTGACAAGGTTTTTTTTATGGATACAATTGATTTATGAGAGATTTTTCACAGGTTTTGTTGTTTAAGTACCTGACGCCGCAGGAAATCAACTGGATGATCGTCAAGTGGCACGCCCGGGAAGTGCCCAAGGATACGGTAATTATCAAGGAGGGCACGACCGGTGACGAGATGTTTATCATTGAATCCGGCCGCGTCGAGGTCTTTTTGACCCGGGGCGATCTTGTGCTTATGCTCACCGAACTCCAGGAATTTTCCTTCTTCGGCGAAATGGCCCTGCTGACAGACAAGCCCCGCTCCGCCACGGTCAAGACGCTGAGTGACTGTCGGCTTCTTTCCCTGAAGCAATCGGATCTGCAGGAGATAATCAACGAAAATCCGAAGGTGGCGGCCAAGTTCCTGCTGGCCATGGGGGAAAATCTGTCCAGCCGGATCATGGCGACGAACGCGAACCTCGAAAATTATTTTCTGATCAACCAGGCGATCGTGGACAACGAGTCCTTTCGGAATCTTTACATACTTACGCACAAGGCCCCATCGTCTAATGGCTAGGACATCACTCTTTCAAGGTGAAGACACGGGTTCGACTCCCGTTGGGGCCACTTTTCATTAAGCCCAGAACCAACCGGATGTTAAATAAAGGAGGCATTATGAAAAAACTGTTGCCCGTTTTGATTTTTCCCGTCCTCATGCTCTGGGGACAGGAAATCGGGGTTTATGGCAATCATGGTATGTTCCGCGTGCTTTACGCTGAGCCCCATAACATGGGTGTTTTTTCTTTCCATCTCGGCGCCGAGGAAAGGTATGAAAGAATGCAGTCGGTTCAAAACGGCCAGATTGTCACGGACCGGCGCCATTTCTTCAAGGTCAACACCGGCCTTTCCTATTCCATTATTGATTACATTGAAACCCGGTTCCGCGTCACCCCTTTCATGAAATGGTTGGAAATGACCGACTTTCCGCTCGAACGCGGTGATCCGGATCCGGTGATCGGCTTTGAGACCATTGAACTGGGCCTTAAATTAGGCTACCCCGTGGTCGTGGATAAGATGACGCCCCTTAAGTACGCTTTTGGGGTGGATGCATTCATCAACTGGGGTCCCGAACTTTCCCGGCAGTGGTTCAACAACGCCATGTACCGCGATGAGGTGTTCTGGGACAGCTCCTTTGCGGACGCGGGCGCCACGCCCATCTTTCCCCGGTTTCAGCCGTACATTCCGCATGATCCAGACGTCGGCGCGGTTGGTCTGTTTGATTTCCGGATCGGCCCCCTGGCCCTGCATCTTAACGGCGGCTACCTCAACACCGGCACCGACAACGTGCCCGCTTATGCCGCGGGTGCGCCGAACGCCAACCAGCGGCCCAATTTTGTTCTGCACGGCGTGGGCGTGCAATTGATTCCCTCGGATGATATCCGCCTGATGTTTGAATCCTATGGTTACTGGAACATGGGTTCGGACAAGGAGTCGCTCTGGGTCACACCCGGGGTGCGGTTTGGCGCCAAAAGTGTGAGTTTTGATCTCGGCGTGAACTTTCCCATCCGCGCTGCCAACGATTCTTCCTCGCCGAAATTTTTCTTCAACTTCTCCGCGGGCACCGACCTGATCAAGAAGCAGGAAATTCATATCCCGCTGGCCAAAATCGGGGGCAAGGTGTATGACGCCAAGACCGGTGAACCCGTGGCCGCCACCATCACTTTCCCGGGTTCAGATCAACCGGCCCTGCCGGTTCCCCAGACCGGCCTGTACGAGGTTTCCTTAACGCCCGGCAATTATCGGATCCACATTGAGTCGCCTAATTACCGTTGGAAAGAACAGCCGGTTACGCTTAAGGACGGCGATAATGTCATTTTCGATTTCGCGCTCAATAAAAAAG
>CBFGIH010000166.1:0-3967 GCA_965648775.1 Caldifarciminota bacterium
TTCCGGCAGGCCTTCCAGTTCAAAGAGGATTCGGCCTGGTTTTACCACGCTGACCCAGAATTCCGGGGCGCCCTTGCCCTTGCCCATGCGGGTTTCGGCCGGTTTTTTCGTCACGGGCTTGTCCGGGAATATCCTTACCCACATCTTGGCGCCTTTGCGCATGGCGTGCGTGATGGCCACGCGCGAGGCCTCAATCTGGCGCGCCGTGATCCAGGCCGGACCCAAAGCGATGAGCCCATATTCGCCGAAGGAGATGATGTTACCGCTGGTGGCTTTGCCCGTGCGGCGGCCGCGGTGCTGTTTCCGGAATTTTGTTTTCTTGGGTTCGAGCATAGATCAGGATGCTCCTTTGTAGATCCAGACCTTAACGCCCACCGTGCCGTAAATCGTGAAGGCGGTGGATCGGGCGAAGTCAATATCCGCAGAAATGGTCTGCAGGGGGACCCGGCCTTCCCGGTACCATTCGGTGCGGGCGATCTCCGCGCCGCCCAGGCGTCCGGCACAGCAGACCTTAATACCCTTGGCGCCGATTTTCATGGCGGAAATAATCGCGCGTTTCATGGCCCGGCGGTGCGATACCCGTTGTTGAATTTGCTTGATAATATTTTGCGCCACGAGTTCCGCATCCAGTTCGGGAATGCGAACTTCTTCAATGTTGATCGCAACTTCCTTTTTAATCAGACTTTTTATTTCTTCATGAAGTTTTTTAATTTCTTCCCCGCCCTTGCCGATGACTTTGCCCGGCTGGGCCGTGTGAATGGATATGATCACGCGATTGGATAGGCGGCGGATGACAATGTTGGATATCATGCCTTCGATCAGCCGCTGAGCCAGATAACGTCGGATTTGAATATCCTCCGCCAGCAATTTTGGATAATTCAGCTGGTCAAACCATTTTGATTTCCAGTCCTTGGTGATACCGAGACGGAAACCGACCGGATGCGTCTTTTGACCCATTAAGCTCCTTTCGCTTTTTTGACGGCAATCGGTTTTCGGGAATCAACGACGAGCGTGATATGACAGGTTCGGCGCCGGATCATATCGGGCGAACCGCGGAACCCGGCGCGCCAGCGCCTCATCTGGGGGCCGTCGTTGACCCGGGCATCCCGAACATAGAGGTCTTTGTCATCAACCCGCAAGGCACCAACCTGATTTTTAAAATTAGCCACGGCGGAATTGAGGGTTTTTAACACCGGCAGCCGGGAGCGGGAATGGTAAAACTGCAGGATCGCACGCGCCGCCAGCACATCCTTGCCCTTGATGACCCGGAGCATGCGCCGAATCTTGAGCGGCGCCACCCGTTCATAGCGTTTCACAGCCCGCGCCATCATTTCGGAACCTCTTTTTCCGCCTTGCGGGTTCCGGAATGAGCGCGGAAAGTTCTGGTGGGCGCGAATTCGCCGAGTTTGTGTCCGACCATGCGTTCCGTAATGTAAACGGGAATGAACCGGTTGCCGTTGTGAACTGCGAGCGTGAAGCCGACGAATTCCGGGGGAATGACCGAACGCCGGGCCCAGGTCTTGATGATTTTCTTTTCCTTGGTTTCGATCAGTTTGTTGACTTTTTTCAGCAGCTTGGCGTCAATGTAGGGACCTTTTTTCGTCGACCGGGACATTACTTTCTCCTTTTAACAATGAATTTATCTGATGGCTTTTTATGCTTGCGCATTTTCTTACCCTTGGTCAGCCAACCCCAGGGAGAAACCGGGTGTCTGCCGCCGTGAGAACGGCCTTCACCGCCGCCCAGAGGATGGTCGATGGGGTTCATGGCGACACCCCGGACATGGGGACGGATGCCGCGGTGACGGTTTCGTCCTGCCTTGCCGATCGTAATACTGGAATGCAAGGCATTGGAAACCTTGCCGATCGTGGCCCGGCACCGCAGATCGATCAGCCGGATTTCACCGGAGGGCATTTTCACGTGAGCGTATTTACCTTCCTTGGCTAAAATCTGCGTGGCAAGACCAGCGCTGCGGATCAATTCCGCGCCCCGGTAAGGCACCAGCTCTAAATTATGGATTTCCACACCCAGGGGGATGTTGGCCATGGGCAGGGCATTGCCGATTTTAATCGGCGCATTTTCGCCGGAAATGACCGTGTCGCCGACCTGCAGGCCATCCGGACAGATGATGTAGCGTTTTTCACCGTCCGCGTAGCAAAGCAGAGCAATTAGGGCACTGCGGTTTGGATCGTATTCAATGGCCTTGACCGTGGCGGGAATATTGTCCTTGTCGCGCCGGAAATCAATGACGCGAATGAAGCGGTGATGACCGCCGCCGATGTGGCGGCTGGTAATGCGGCCCGTGTTGTTTCTGCCGCCGGTTTTCTTGCCCGGGATGATCAGCGATTTTTCCGGTTTGAATTTAGTTATCGGCAGCTGGTTGGTCTGGTAATAGCGGCGGCCGGGCGAGGTGGGACGATAGGTTTTAATCGGCATCAGACACCCTCAATGACCTGGATTTTCTGACCTTGCTTGACGGTCACCCAGGCCTTTTTATAACCGGACTTGTATCCCTGGGAGCGGCCCAGTTGACGCGGCTTACCGCGATAATTGGCGGTTTTCACTTCGATCACTTCGACGTTGAAAAGATGCTGGACGGCATCGCGGATCTGGCGTTTGTTGGCCTGGGCTGCCACCTGAAATTGGTAGCAGTTCTGTTCACGCTGTTGATCCGCTTTTTCCGTGATCAGGGGCTTGAGAATTATTTTTTCGTAACGCATCGTTGCTCCAGTTTTTCCAGGCTTGATTTGGTTAAAAGGATATGGGTGGCGGCCATGACATCGTAACAGTTGATATCGTCAATTCGTTTCAGCTGCAAACCCGGCAGGTTTTTGCCGGCCAGTTTAAGATTGCGCTCCATGGTTTCCACGCCGAACAGGGTTTTGGTTTCGGTCAGGTTGATTTTTTTCAAAATTTCCGCCAGCGTTTTGGTTTTGGGAGTATCCAGTTTCAACCCATCCAGCACCACGATGCGCTGCTCCTGGGCTTTGGCACTCAAGGCGGAAACCAGGGCTTTGATTCTTTTTTTCTTCGGCATCGTGGTTGAATAATCGCGGGGCTTGGGTCCGAAAACCACACCGCCCTTACGCCAGATCGGCGAGCGGGTGCTGCCATGACGGGCCAGGCCCGTGCCTTTCTGCCGCCATGGTTTCTTGCCGCCGCCCCGGATTTCCGCCCGGGTTTTGGTCTTGGCCAGACCGGAGCGCTGATTGCGCAGGGTCAGGTTAACGCTTTCCCAGATAAGTGATTGATTGATGCTCTGCTTGAAAACGGAGTCGTTTAACTGTACCGTGCCGATTTCCTGACCGCTCGCGTTGAAGAGTTTGGTTTCCATGGATATCAATCCTTTTTCGTCACGATTATGTAACTGTTGCGGAAGCCGGGAATCGCACCCTGAAGGTAAAGCAAATTTTTTTCTTTTTCTATTTTCACGATTTTCAAATTACGAACCGTGACTCTTTCGTTACCATAACGGCCGGGAAGATGTTTGCCTTTCCAAACCCGGCCGGGTGAAGAACCGCTGGAATTCGAACCGGTGCGGCGATGGGACATTGATCCATGCGTCGCCGGTCCGCCGTGCCATCCCCAGCGCTTGATGCCGCCGGAAAATCCGCGGCCCTTGGTCATGCCTGTGACCGAAACCCGGTCGCCGACATTGAAAATTTCAACATTTAATTGATCGCCCACCTTGAACTTTTCCAGGTTGTTGACGCGGAATTCGCCCAGCCGCGCCGCGGTTTTTAATTTGGCTTTTTTTAGATGCCCGGTCATAGGTTTATTCAGCCGTTTTTTAACACCAAAACCCACCTGGATCGCCTGATAACCATCGTTTTCGACGGTCCGAACCTGGGTGATGGGGCAGGGGCCAGCCGCGATTAAACTGACCGGAATGACTTTTCCATCCTCGGTAAAAATCTGCGACATGCCAACTTTTTTACCCAAAAGGCCGATCATATAATGCTCATAT
>CBFGIH010000167.1:0-3962 GCA_965648775.1 Caldifarciminota bacterium
CAGGTACCCAAGCGGTCAACGGGGGCAGACTGTAAATCTGCTGGCGAAGGCCTTCGGAGGTTCGAATCCTTCCCTGTCCAATGCAGGGGGACAAAGTCCCCCTGCATTATTTATCTCGTATGAAGATTAAAGATATTTATTACCATGAGCGATAAGCTATCAGCTACCCAACGCCGTCGAGCCGTTGACACCATCCTTTTTTTGACTATGATAAGAACATGGTGAAACGTCGGTTATCAGCACTTTTTTTGCTGATTTGGGTGACCGTCTGGGCCGCGGCGCCAAAGCCAAACCGCGAGACTACTCAAGAAGTCGTTTCCGCCAAAGCCGCAGAAATCTATGAAAAGGGCAATGAGTTGTTCAAGCAAAAAGAATACCGGCAAGCAGCGGTTGAGTTCGAAAAAATCATCCGTGACTACGCCAAGACCGCGGCTTACGAACCCGCGCTTTATTTGAGCGTTATCGCGCATTTCCGCGTAGACAACTATTCCCAGGCGATTCTTTACGGCGAACGGTTTGTCAAGGAATTTGCCGTATCAAAATATCTCAACAATGTTCTGGCCGTGCTGGGTCAGGCATACTACAAGGAAGCCAATGATTACCAGGCGGCATATTATCTGATCAAGTATTATCTTCAAACCGGCGATACCCTGTCCCGGGAAACCGCGTTTTCGACCGTGCTGGAAATCCTGCCCAAGCTCAATATTCTGTCCCTGGAAAAGCTGCACCGGGCTTATATGTCAGAGCCGATCGACGAGCACATCCTTTACACGCTGGCACGGGTTGAACTCCGCGAAGGCAGGAAAAAGGAAGCCCAGCGTGATTTCGAGTTGTTGAGCCGCCGGTTTCCCGAAACCCGCTATTCCATGGAACTGGACGATTACCTGCGCGTGATCAGCCTGGGCGAGACATCCGGCCGGGTTGGCGTGCTTTTGCCCCTGTCCGGCAAGTTCGCGGCGACCGGCAAGAAACTGCAGGACCTGCTGAAAAAATTCGAGCAGGAGCGAAAACCGCCGTTCAGCGTGATCGTTCAGGACACGAAATCCGACGCCGTGGAAGCGATCCTGGCCGCCCAGCGCCTGACCGAGGAAAAAGTCGATATCCTGGTCGGGCCGATTTTTTCGCTCGAGGCCTACGGCGTCTGCGGCCTGGCCTATGCCCGGGGCGTGCCGGTCATCCTGCCGCTTTTGGAATCGCGCTTTGAGGCAATCCCCCTGATCTACACGACTTCACCGAGCAGTGAGGAGCAGGCTCAAGCCATTGCCCGGTACGCGGTTAATCAACTGCAGATGAACACCTTCGCGGTCCTGTATCCGGAAATCGCCAAGTTCAAGGAACTGGCCCGCGTGTTTCAGGAGGAAGTGATAAAGAACGGACGGCAGGTCGTGGCCGCGGTCGGTTTCGATCCCGATTCCATCACCCTCAAATGGGAGATGGAGCGGATCAAGAAACAAAAACCAGAGGCGATTTTTCTGGCCATGGATACGGACATGATCATCAACACCGCGCCCCAGGTGGTTTATTATCAGCTGGAAAATGTCCGGCTGCTGGGCGTGGAATATTTTCATAACGAAAAGATTCCCCGCTACGCGGAGAAAACCGTGGAAAATGCCTATTTTGCTGCGACCCCGCCCATGGACAGCACGATCCTGCTTGAATACCGTCAGTTCGCCGGCGCCGATAATGATTTTCTGGCCCTGCGGTTTTTCCAGATTCTGCGGCATTTGCTATCTCTGCCCCCTTACAACCGGGCGACCCTGCCGGGAATCCTGACGAATATTTTTCAAAGCCGCAAGCCGTTTTATATCTACACCATCCACAATGGCGATTTCCTGAAATTGACTGAAATCACCCTTAACGAAGAGCGAGGTTATTGAAGAAGGAGTATTATGGCCAAGAAAGAAAAGAAAGAAACAAAGGTCAAGAAAGCCGATGTTTTGCTCGACATCAAGTTCAATAACCGGAACTGGTTATTTTTCGGATTGGGCGCCCTGTCCAGCGTCGTCGGTTTCATTCTGCTGGCCTCGGGTTCGATTGTCCTGGCGCCTATCCTGCTGGTTATCGGTTACCTGGTTTTCTTTCCGCTCGGCATTCTTTTAAAGTAATTCAGGCGGCCCTGATCCGTGTTTGACGCCGTCGTTCTCAAAGAGTTCGGCCGTCAAACCGGCCTTGAACTGCGGATCAGCGGTCTTCGGCCTTTCCGCGCGGAGATCCGCCGTACCAACCAGCAAGCGCGGGAGCGTCTGTTCCTCAATCCAGAAAATTGGACCGCCGCGCAGATTCAGCGGTTTTACGATTTCGACCGGCTTCTGCCTGGCGCGCGTTCCATTGTCGCCGCCGCGCTTGGCTACTGGATGCCGGATGAGCCGGATCCGTCGCGGCCCGGCCGGCCTTATGGTTTGGTCGCCCGGTACACCCGTCGCAATTACTATCTGGAACTGCGGCAACGGCTGCGGCTGGTGGCCCGTTTCATCAAAAAAGAATACGGCGCCGCCGCCGCGGTTTTTGTCAACGGCCCGGTACCAGAAAAACCGATTGCCCGGCGCGGCGGCATCGGTTACTACGGCAAGCACAGCATCATCATCACTCCCCAATTCGGTTCCTGGTGCGTGCTCGGCGAAATTCTGACCGAGGCCGCCCTGACGCCGGATCCGCCGATAAAGCCGGCCTGTGGTTCCTGCCGGATCTGCCTTAAGGCCTGTCCGACCGGCGCCATCATCCGACCGTATGTTCTTGACCGCCGAAGATGCATTCAGGCCCTGACCAACTGGCTCGGCGTGATTCCCGACGATATCGCGCGAGTCTGGGAAAACCGCGTTTACGGTTGCACGACCTGCCAGGAGGTCTGCCCCAAGAATGCCGGCATAGATTTTCGTCATCCGTTAACCCGCTTGGGCGTGGTCGGGCAGTGGCTGCCGCTCATTGACCTGCTGGAGATGGATGAAAAATCATATCGAAGCCGCTATGCTCGCAACCAGGTCAGCGCAGCCTGGATACATTTTCCGGCTATCCAGCGGAACTGCCTGCTGGCCCTGGGCAATATCCGCGATCCCATGACGCGACCGGTGATAAAACGTTTTCTTTGCCATCCGGAACCAGCGGTGGCTGCGGCGGCTCAATGGGCCGAGCGCCGGATCATTTATGGTTGAGATCGCGCGTCGGTTGAAAGCTGGTTTGCGCCAGCCGATGCTGGTGCCGCGCGTCTTGAAGCGCGAGATCCAGGCCCGCGCCAGCCGATATTTCACGAATTGGTTAAAAGGCTGGTCCGCGCCGCCGGAAACCGTCAATATTTACCCTACCGCCCGTTGCAATCTCAATTGTGCGATGTGCTTCATCCGTTTTTCCCGAATCGAAGACAAGCTCAGTGTGCAGTTCTGGCAGGAGTTCGTGGCTCAGCTCACTTTTATGCCCCGGATTCATCTTTCCGGCGGCGAACCGCTCCTTTTTGAAAACATTGACGCTTTAATCACCCATATCAAGGCGCGCGGTCTTTTTCTGCATGTCACGACCAACGGCACCCTGCTGGCCGAGCATGCTGAAACCCTGGTACGGGAAAAAGTCGATCAAATTGAAGTGTCGCTGGACGGGCCGGCCGAGACGCACGACCGGCTTCGGGGGGTCGCCGGGACATTTGACCGGGTGATCAACGGCCTTCAAGCATTGCGGCGCCGTCCGTCTTCCTATCCCCGGATCAAAATCAATTCCATTATTAATTTTGAACAACCAGCGCGCATGGCCGAACTGGTCCAGTCGGTGGTGAATCTCGGCGTGTCCGCCGTTCAATTCATTCATCCGCTTTTTCTTAATTCCGATCAGATTGATGAACATCGGCGATGGCTGGGTTCCATGCTCGGCCGCGACATCAACTGCTGGCAGCACGCCGACCGTTACCCGGTTATGCCCGGCGACATTAACCAGGCGCTCGACGTGATTGAGCGTTTGCGGCGGTCGACCGGAATCCG
>CBFGIH010000168.1:0-3894 GCA_965648775.1 Caldifarciminota bacterium
CTGCTGAAACACAAGAATCAAAACGTTTTAGGATCAGCCGGCCGCGCGTAGCGCAGAACCGCGCAGGATATCCGTTTATTGTACTATCAGGGCATCAGGAATTCAAAAAAATTGTCCGGGACAAATGGCCAGGGTGTCAGTTCATCAGATATAATATATAACCGGGATTTTACGGATCAGCTCCTTTGCATCTGATCTGCCGACACCTTGCTTGATATCCTGAGCCGCTGAAATTCTAAGGTGTTAAAAAAAAACGTACCGGCCTTTAGCGTTGATGCGGTATCTCAGGGGCTGGAAGGAATTGAAGAACCGGTCATATCCCTCCCGGAGGTTTTCCCAGAAGGCATAAAGTCCGATCTCGGCCCCGGCCATGCTTTTCAATTCGACCATGGCCGCGCTGTCCATACGGCAGGGGAAAATATACACCGGAATTTCATGGCCCATCGCCTGCTGATCCACGCACATGGTGTAGAGCTCTTCAATCCCCGCATCGCCGATCGGAATGCAGCCAATGGTCACGGCATGCCCGTGAATGCAGATGTCACCGCCCAGATTTTGACGCTCACCCAGAATGCGGTCACTGGCATTGGGATAACTGACCAGCAGTGCCAGGTGAAACGGTGAAACCGGGTAGAAACGGCTGATCGTGTAAAAACCCTCGGGAATCTGACCGTCGCCCTGCCGACGCTTGGGGCCGATGGTCCCGGAAAACGCAGTGAACGGCAGAGAGCGCACCTGGCGGTAAGCGAATGAGCTGTCCGGTTCGGCCCAGACCTCTAAGACCCTTTCCCGTTTATAAGCGATGAGCAGCAGGCCGCGCGGCGGGCAGGAAATACCAGCCGCGGTTAAAAGCGATTCGATTCGCGCCTGCTGATTCAGGCGCGCCTGCAGGACATTGGGAAATCTGTTCTGTTCATCCTTAAAGTTCGCCTGGGCATTGAGGACCGCAACCAGCAGCCATGGCAGGAAACAGATTTTAGCCCTTATTTTATTGCTGCGCGGTAATTTATAAACTGAAACAAATTTGATGATTACCCCTTACCGCCTTTAATTATCCCCAATTTTTTCATTTTCCGAAACAGGGTTGACCGGTCAATGCCGAGCATGACGGCGGTTTTCGAGATATGCCAGCCGGTTTGTTCTAAAATTGACTTCAGGTAATCGCGCTCAAACTGATCGCGCACCTGCTCCATTTCGGTTTTGCCCATGGCGCGGAATTTTTCGTCCACGCTCATTAAACCGCGAATATCAATTTCGCTGATCCGGGGGTGATCCACCAGAATAGCCAGGCGCTCCATTAAATATTTAAGTTCCCGGACATTGCCCGGCCAGGGCAGATCCATGATTATTTTCAGCGCATCCGGCTGGAGTGTCTTTACCGGCCGGTTATTGTCAATGCAGGCGTTCTTCAGAAACACGTCGGCCAGAAGGGGGATGTCGCTCCGGCGTTCCCGCAGGGGCGGCACGGTGATCTTGATCACGTTAATCCGGTGGTAAAGGTCTTCCCGAAATTTCTTTTCCCGGATCAGATTTTCCAGGTTTTGATTCGTGGCGGCCAGGAAGCGGACGTTGACTTTTTTCGCGTGGGTGCCGCCCAGGTGCATGATCTCTTTTTCTTCAATCGTGCGCAGCACCTTGGCTTGCGCGGAAAGGCTCATGTCGCCGATCTCATCCAGAAAAAGGGTACCTGTATCCGCCAGCTCGATCTGACCCGGCTTGCGTCCGTAGGCACCGGTGAAAGCGCCTTTCTCGTAGCCGAACAATTCGCTTTCAATCAACTCACCGGGCAGGGCGGCGCAGTTCACCTTGATAAAAGGCCGGTTCATCCGGCTGCTTTTGAGATGCAGATTGCGTGCCACGAGTTCCTTGCCGACCCCTGATTCGCCAAGGATCAGGACCGAACTTTCGGCGGCCGCGACCCGGTCAATCAACTGCTGCAACTGCGCGATTTCGGCTGACTCGCCGATGATGCGGTGCCGCTGAGCCATTTCCTCGCGGAAAGTACGGCTGACCTCCAGCAGTTCCTGTTTTTCCTGGATGTGCCGGACGGTCTTGATGATCCGGGCAGCCTCGAGCGGTTTTTCGATAAAATCGTCCGCGCCGCTTTTTAAGGCATCAACGGCCGAGCTGACCGTGCCGTAAGCGGAGATGACCACCACCGGCAGACCAGGCCACTGCTCTTTGATTTTCTTCAGCAGAGACAGGCCGTCCAGATCCGGCAGCTTGATGTCCAGCAGGCACATTGAAAAAACCTGCCGTTCCATTTTTTTCAAAGCGTCCGTGGCGTTGTAAACCGCGCTGACCTCGTAGCCTTCCTGTTCAAGAATTTCCATGAGGATTTCGCAGATCTTCTTCTCGTCATCCACGATCAGAATGCGGAAATCACGATTGGACGACACGGCTACTTTTCCTCAACCGGCAGTTGAATCGTCACTACGGTCCCCACGCCTTCACGGCTCATGATGTCAATGTGACCGTTGTGGCTATCCACCACCCGCTTGGCGATTAAAAGTCCGATGCCGTTGCCGCTTTCCTTGGTTGTGTGGACGGTTCGGAAAATTTTCTGCATTCCCTCAGCGCTTATCCCCCGGCCGGTATCCTCAATCCTGATTTCGACTAACCGTCCGATCCGGCGGTTGGTCACGCGCTCGACCAGCGAGGAACGCAGGGTTAACACGCCCTGACCGGCTATCGCCTCGACCGCGTTTTCAATGATATTCACAAACAGGGACTTGATCTGGTTTTGATCGCAGTTGATGAGCGGCAGATCCGACGTCAGGTGTTTTTCGATTCTGACGCCTTCAGGCCGGGAAACCTCAAACCGCTGCAAAACCTCTTCCAGTAACTCGTTGATGTTTTCCTGGCTCAGCCGGGGTTGATCATGAGCGATAATTTTCATGAATTTATCCGTCGTATCCCGCAGACGCTCAACTTCCTCCAGAATCGAGGCCGTGTATTTATCCAGGGCTTGAGCCTGACCGCCAAACTTGCTCCGGCTGACTTCCTGAAGCCTTTGCAGGGTAAGGTTAATGGTGGACAGCGGGTTCTTTATTTCATGCGCCAGGCGCTGGGCCAGCCCCGACCATTCCAGCAGCTGGTTCGCATAAACGCTTCTTTTCTTCAAATTGCGGTGCCAGCGCAGAACAAAGATGTGGATCGGCAGAAAAGCGACCACCAGCACGACCGTGATCCAGAACCAAACATTGTTGATATGGTTAGCGCCCGTGCGCAAAAAGAGCGGTTTTTTCAGGGTCAGCAGGGTATAATCGAAAGGGGGTGATTCACCGGCGCAGACGAGAATTTTAGCGGCGGCAGGGGTGTGAACAAAGTCCGCGGAAATGCGCTTGCCCGTGCGGCTGCGGTATTCGTCGATCAGCTGCAAATTATCATTCATGACCGCCAGCCGATTTTCCGGTTCCCGCAGGATCACTTCCACCGAGCCGTCGCGGTCAAGATCGCAAGCACCCAGCAGATCGACGCGCGTGCCCATCTGTTTTTCCTGAATAAGATGCAGATCGCGGTCATAAATCTGGATTTCGCCGCCGGCGCTGCCGGTGAGAAGTTCATATTTTTCATCCCGGTCCAGATCGCACACCACCGCGCCCAGGATATTGCCCTGGCGGCGAACATAGCGTCTGGTCTCGCCGTTTCGGGCATCCAGCAGCATGATCCGCTTTTCTCCGGTGTCTGTTGCTGCGCCCTCGGCCGGCACGACCAGCAATTCGACGGTGCCATCGCCGTCCCAGTCGCCCAGCCAGGAAATGGCGTCAATGTATTTTCCACCCATCACGCGCCGCCACATGACCCGGCCGTTGGCTCTTAAGGCCACGGCATAGGCCAAGGTATCGCTGAAGCCGTTCCGGTTGCTGCCGTTGCTCACGGCGGTGGTGGTGA
>CBFGIH010000169.1:0-3884 GCA_965648775.1 Caldifarciminota bacterium
ATGATTTCGTCCGGCAGATCAAACCCTACGTTTATGTGCGGGAGGACGACGGCTTATTGATTCTGATCCCAAATCAGGCCTATGAACTCAACCCCTCGGGCATTGCCATCCTTTCTTACCTTTTTCAGGGCAATCCGATTGACCGGCTTCTTGCCCGCATCGGCGATTCTGCGGAAAAACGCCGGGATCTTCACTATTTCTTCTGCGATCTTCGGGCGCTGATCAGCGGCTGCGTGCAGGATCAGGAAAAAAGAGCGGCCCTGGTTTACAAAACATACCGCGGGGACATCAATCGCCGGCCAGTTCTGTCTGAGATCGCAGTGACTTACCGATGCAACCTGAATTGCGAATTCTGCTATGTGGGATATAACGTAACGGCAGAACTGGGAACGTCGGATATCAAAAAACTACTGTTTAAAATCAAGCACGAAGCGCATATTCCATCGGTGAGTTTCACGGGCGGCGAACCGCTGCTCCGAAATGATATCGTGGAACTTGTGCGCTATGCCCGGCGGATCGGACTCTGGACAAATCTCATTACCAACGGCACCCGACTGAACCAGAAAATGGTTGAGCGATTGAAATCCGCCGGCTTGTCCAGCGCCCAGATCAGCATCGAAGCCGCGGCCGCGGCCGCGCACGATTGGATCACCGGCACCGCGGGATCGTACGACGAAGCCATCGCCGGCGTGAGCCGACTCAAGGAAACCGGCATTCCGGTTCACACTAATACCACGGTATCCCGGCACAACCTGCTGCAGCTGCCCGATATCATTGCGCAGACGAAGCGGCTGGGGCTTTCCCGCCTGTCCATGAACCTCATGATTCCCTGCGGTTCGGCAGCGCGGCGGTCGGATCTCTGGGTTTCTTATGAAGAAATCAGTTCCTGGCTTCCGCGTTTGAAGCGAATTGCGGAGCAGGCTGGCGTCAAGCTTCTATGGTATTCACCTCTGCCGGTCTGTCACTTCAATCCGGTCGCCCACGGCTTGGGAAATAAATCCTGCGCGGCCATAACCGGTCTTTTGAGCGTTGACCCGACCGGGAACATCATTCCCTGTTCATCCTGGCGCGAGCCGGTCGGCAACCTGCTCACGCGTTCCTTTTCGGATATCTGGCACTCAGGCATTGTACCGTTTTTTCATCACGCTGATTACGCGCCGGCTGCCTGCCGGTCGTGCGTTAGTTTTGATCTCTGCAAGGGCGCCTGCCCGCTGTTCTGGCGCGTCCGCGATGCCGGCTTGACAGTCAAGCCCATCTGCTCAAATCAGAGTTACCCATGAGCCTGGACGCCGGTTACCTCTTTTTTAACGGCATTCCCCGTTTCCTGCGCATGGCCCTTAGTTTCATCTTGCTGCTGACCGCTTACCTGCTGCAGTTAAGTACGCGCAATGTCCTGACCGGCCTGCCTTTTGTCATCTTTTGTATGATTTTTAATCTGATAAGAAACGTGTCCATCAAGCCCGTCCAGGCCCTGGAACTCAAATGGCAGGAAGTTACTGAGTCCGCGATCCAGCAGGTGAACGACCAGTGCCGCAAAATCAAAAAGTTTCAAAGTGCCAATCTTGGCTGCGTCATCGGCTTCCTGGTCTTTTTCGTCTGGTTTTGCATAATGTTTATGCCGGTTCTGCAACTGCCCCTTCGTTTTTCCGCCCTGATTATTGACGGCATAGTTCTTCTCAGCGGTCTGCTGTTGAGTGGCCGCCGCACGGCCTGGCAACCAGCCGGCCTGGATACAAAAATTCCTATTATTCAACGTATCCTGAGTTCGCCGCAGGCCAGGGATCCCGATCTCCAGTTCCTGCCTTACCTGGAAATCGGCAAGACCAAAACCGGTTCTTTTCCCAACGATACCCGGATTCTGATTCGTTTTCGCCAGGCGCCAGAAACATTCATCGGGGTCCAGATTCAGATCTCCATCAACAATGTAAAAAACACGGCCTACCCTTATCTGTACGCCGTCGTGGCCGCGAAACCAGCATTTAAATTATATGATCGGTTTCAGGATCCGAAATTGAAAAACGTAGTGGTTGAAAAAGAAGATACCGGGGAAGTGGACGTGCTCGTGATCCGGCAGATTACAACCCGGACTTCAGGTTACCACACATCAACCGAAACCCAGGATTACATCATCGCCGGCGTCATCCTGGCGGCCAAACAAATGCTGGTGAAAAATTAACAGGCGTACAATTCAGGCCGCCGATCGTCAAAGATGTTGTTGTAGGGCGTGACTTTTTTATTCAAAGCCAACAACGGGTCAATTTCCACCACCTGGCAGCACTCTTCCTCCGCGGCCCGGATCAAAATTTCAGCTTGAGGCGAAACAACCTGGCTGCGGCCGATGAACCGGTGGCGTTGACCGCCATGTTCTTCAATTCCGATCCGGTTGGCGGTAATGATGAAAACCCGGTTTTCAATTGCCCGGGTAACCATCGCCTCCGGGCAATAAGGTAGAACCAGATTAGAAGGATGCGCGATGATCTGCGCGCCTTTCAGCGCCAGGGTTCGACAGGCCTCCGGGAAGATCCAGTCAAAACATACCATCAGGCCGTACTTCACACCCCGGTATTCATAAACGGAAAAACCCGCGTTGCCCGGAGTAAAAATCTCTTTTTCCCGACCGAACAGGTGGACCTTGCGGTATTGACCGATCACCCCTTCTGGTCCCATCAAAACACAGGTGTTGTAAACCGCCTGGTTATCGCGTTCCGCAAAACCAAAGGCGATTAAACATTTACCGCTCATGGCCATGGTCGCCATCCGGGCGACGGTTTCTCCGTCCCGCAGCGGCTCGGCCAGAGCAAATAATTCATCACGATGGGCAAAAGTGTAACCGGTGCTGAAAAGTTCCGGCAGGACGAAAAAATCACAGGAGACGCCAAGCATCATCGCGGCCACGCGTTCCAAATTGGCGCGTTTATCACCGAATACAGGGCAAAATTGCAGGAAACCGACCTTCATGGAAGCGATTTCAATAACCTAAATGCTCATTGACCAGGAGGACGCAGATCTCGGTCTGGTGGGGTTGATACTGAATGATCGTGGTGACCCGGCATATCCGGTGCGGTGACGCGCAATCCGAGCATATCCCGGTTTCGGTGCAAGGCGTCTTGGCGTTTACGCGCCGGGCATTCAACACTCCGGCCACTTCCCGGCTGCGGCGCAGGCCGTCTTCCATCGTCATGGCGATTTTATTGAAACCGGCGATAATAATGACATTCCTGGGTCCGTAAATCATGGCCGCTACCCGGTTGCCGATGCCATCGATGTTGATGATATCACCGGCGATCGTGATGGCGTTAGCGCTGGTCAGGTAAAAAGCCGCTTCCATTGCTTTGCGGCGGATCGCTTCGTCGCCTCTGGGAGGCAGATCCTTTTGCCAGTGTTGAATAACCTTGTTACCCCGTTTTTCCAATTCTTCAATCAAACCCAGTTGCCGGATCGTGACTGACCCGCCAATGCCAACCCGGGCGTTGTCCGGAATGATCCGCTGCAGATCCTCGAGCATGGTCTGACGGTCGGGATAGTAGGACGCGCAAAAACCCCGCTTTTTCAATCCTTCCACCGTCTTTTGCAGCAACTTTTCATTTTGCCAGGCGTGAATATCATCCATGATGGTTATCCTCTCCTTTGGTAAGTGCCGGCAATTATAACGAAAAACAATGACGCGTCAAGAAACAAGATGCTGATTTTGCAAAATTACCGCCGTTATCCGCGTTCTTGACTTTTCGGTATTTCGGGATAAGATAACCCATGGAAGAACGCCTGAAAAAACTGGAAGAATTGAAAAAACTTCACATCGACCCTTACCCGCATCGATTTGAGCGCACACACACTTTTGCGGATATTAAAAGCAGTTTTGAATCCCTGAACGCTTCGGGCCAGAC
>CBFGIH010000170.1:0-3865 GCA_965648775.1 Caldifarciminota bacterium
TGCGTGATTAAATGGCAGAAATAAACACCGTTTTGAACCGGCCGGCCCAGGTTATCCGTGCGATCCCAGGCAAATGTGTAGTTGCCGGCCTGGCCACGGCTGCGGATGATATTTTTCACGACCCGGCCCAAAGCGTCATAGATTGCCAGATCGACGGTTGAGGTCTGATCGAGGTGGAAACTGATTTCGGTCCGCTGGCGCAGGGGATTGGGAGAAACTTGCAGCAGGATCGGTGAGCGTCGAGAGTTATTTTCCTTGACGCCGATCGGCGTCACCCGGCGGGAAGTGTAGATTTCGACTGAATCGGTAGCGAAATTGCGGTTGTCTTCCCAGGCGGCATAAACATAGGCAGGTGTGTGCAGAAGAGCAACACAGTGATAACCGGTGTCCGTCGTGGCGGCGGTGGTCACGATCTCGGGTGCATTCCAGGTGCCACCCTGGCCCCAATCTTCTGAGTAGGAGAAGAATGTCTGATTATCGCCGTGGACCCAGCCACAGTCAACCGTGCTGTAGAAACCATGCACGCGCGGAAAACGGTCCGGCGCGCCGTCATTGGAAAGGTTGAGCATGTTAGGCCAGGAGGCACCGTAATCGTTAGAACTGGCGACGACAATTTCCTCGTCGGTCCCGCCATTATTGCTCTGCATCGCGAGGTAGGCAAAGCCCTGGTTGGCATAGACAGATGGATATCGGTCATGGTTCGGGTTGGCCGTTGTCCAACCGTAAAAATTACCCGAGCCGTTTATGGTATCAAGATACCAGATTACATCCCAATCTGAGCCCGCCGCGTCGTAGTACTCAATGGCGTGGATCAGGATTGTATCCGTGCCCGATACATCCACGCTTACGGATGTCATGCCCGGGTTACCCGTCGGCGGCCGGAAGTTAAAATAGTAATAAGCGATCGTGTCCTGCGTGAACAGACAACAAACACTGTCATTTGATCCGGTGCGATCAACCGTATACTGAGCAAAGAAAAACTGGTTTCCGTTGCCAAAGGTGACAATTTCGGGATAGTAGCGGTAAACAAGTGCGTTCCAGACCAGAAAACCTTTTAGACTATCGGGGTTGTTGTAGCCATAAACGCTGGAGCGCATGAAGGCCGGTTGATAAATATAAGTGGAGCCACCCGCAGTTTGATGAAGAGTACCGTACAGGTATATTTTACCATCGTCGGTTATGGCGATTTCCGGATAGAGTACCGTATAGTTGGTGCTGCCAATCCGGTAGACCCGATTATCCCAGGTCTGGCCCTGGTCCGTGGATGTGGCCAGGCCCCAGCCATATCGGACATTGGCGCCCGTTCCAGTCCAGGGCGTTTGATAAGCAACGTAAATTCGACCCGTCGCATCCACGGCCATGGAAAGCAATTGATCGTTTCGATGATAAACATCCGGGATCAGAACATTGGGGTCCCAGGGCGGGTCAAGTTGCAGCCAGGGCGGAGTATGAGAGATCCCGGTATTGATGCGCTCTGCTTCCAGATAGGCCATATCCATCGGATAAAGTTGTTTCTGGATCGTTAAAGCGGGAGCAGGTAAGATATCGGTTACCGCGGCCAGGCCGACAACAATCAAACCGGAGATAACCATTAATAATTTTTTCATAAAAACCTCCTTTAGGTTTTATAAATATTAAGGAAAATTATAGTAAAGTCAAGCCGGTCAGATCAGAAACATGATCGCGCCGGTGAAAATGGGAACGGAGAAATTGTCGTCCCAGGGCAGGGGCATGGCTTCCAAAAGCGTCGCTGATGCCGCACCAATCATCAGAGGCAGCAAGGAAAGGTTCTGAAAATTAAGGAAAAAATGCATAAGCAGGCCGCAGACCGCGCAGGAAAGAAAAAAAGACAAACTGCCGATGATGGTCTTGCGGAAAAATTTCGGACCCTTGACCGTTTGTCCGATTAAAGCGGCGAAAGTGTCACCGACAATGATATAAGTTACCGCGGCGACAAAGATGGTTTTGGGGTAAAGCAGAGCTGTGATCAAGCAGCCCAGCATGAGCATGGTCGCACCGTTGATCCGGTTATGTTCCTTGTAGCGCATGAACGAACCGAAAAGCAGGAAAAAAACGTCCTTGACGCCGGTGACATGCAGGCGGAAGACATCAACTACGAAAAAAGCCATGGTGATGGCGGTCAGGATCAGGCGGCTGGTTCGTTCGGACGGTAGGAGATAATATATGAGCGGAATGAAAAGCGCCCATAAGTTCATCAACTTACGGAAAATCTCGGCCTTGGTTAAAATTCTATCCCCGCTGAAAATTTATTAGTGTTTTTGAGATAAGAATGGGTGGCCAGCGCGTAGTCAAAGAAAAGCCGACGGTAGCGCACGCCCGCGCCCAGGGTAAAGCCGTCAGGAGAAATGCCGCAGCGGCCATATAACGTTTGATGATAAGCGAATTCCGCGCCGGTCCGAATTAAAAAACCAGGTAAGTCCATTTGTTTTTGCACGGCGCATTCCAGCGTAAACCGGGAATTGATCCGGGGGATCGGCAGGACCGGCGCAACAGCCAGGGTGAGACGGGGGGAAATGGTTTCTCTGGTGCCGTTAGACCAGACCAGCGGCGCCAGGATGAAGTCCCGCACGGCTACGCCGACCCGCACGTATTCGAGATTGAGCGCTCCGCCCAGGTCAATGCCGCCGCCGAATCCATAGATCGCCGACAAACCGCGGTAATACAATTTAAGATTACTACCCCAGCCTAAGAATTCGTTGCCCCGGCTGATGTGGCCGTAAAGAATTGCGTCCCGGGCGCTGACCGTATCATAAGAGTACGGGGGATTATCCGCGGACGGTGGTTGAGTGGTATCGGGCAGAGTCGTGAATTTGATGCCGCTGATCGCAAGATACTGAAGACCGATGCCAAAGGTGGCAGCGGGACGCGGCACCACCGTCGCCGCGTATTCATTGCGGACCAGGCCGCCGAAACTTTCGGCGTGCATGATAAAAAAGCTGCGCGGTAAGAAGCGCGTAACCGCCGGATTGAAGTAAAGGGCCGAGGGATCAATGCCCTGGGCAAAACCGGTGCCGGCCATGGCGCAGGCGCGGCTGCCGCCGCCGAGATCCTGAAATTCGCCGGCATACGGCGTGGCGGTCAGCATGATCGGCAGTAAAACCAGCGTCAGGAGGCAACGCATTTCACACTTCCCTTGATTAACTTCTTGATTTTACGACCGTGACCGTGCACAGTGTTGACATTCACTTGAAATTCGTATTCGCCGGCAGGCACCAATTCGCCCCGGTTGTCCTTTCCGTCCCAGACCAGTAAGAATTCGCCGGCCGGTCGTTTCATATTGTCAATCAGATCGCGAATTTTATCGCCCATAAAATGCGTGACGACTATGGCTTCAGTTACGCCACAAGCCTTAACCGCTTCCAAGCAATGCTGCAGAATCGGTTTCCCGCCTACCCGAATCAAATGTTTCGGTCGCGTGGCAGTTACGGGTTGAAGCCTCACGCCTTCACCTGCAGCTAACAGTACAGCCTTCATTTTTCCGCATCACTCACCTGCTTTTTCACAAGCGCCTTGCCTTGTGCCATTATATCATTAGCTACTTTT
This sequence comes from Caldifarciminota bacterium, assembly GCA_965648775.1. Taxonomy (GTDB): domain Bacteria; phylum Hydrothermota; class Tepidihabitantia; order SM23-42; family JAOAFX01; genus CBFGIH01. Next base: position 3,565 of record CBFGIH010000170.1, read on the forward strand.
AACGATTCACCCTCTACCGTCAACCTGATAAACGGTTCAGTGCCTGAAGCCCTAATCAGAAGCCAACCGTCCTCAAGAGCCAAACGCACACCGTCAACAGTGGAGAAATCCTTGAACGCTGGAAAAACCGACTTTATGGTCTTCCCAACACCTGCAACCGCTTGCTGCTTCAATTCGTTTCTGCAAGATATCTTTTCTCTCAGAGTCACGAACTCAGGCACTTCAGCCACGAACCCCCGCAAACTCTGCTCTTCCTCCTCCAAAGCCTTAAGCATAAGCACGGCGGAAAGCGGACCATCAG
>CBFGIH010000171.1:0-3860 GCA_965648775.1 Caldifarciminota bacterium
GCCGCCGCAGGCCAGGGAATAAGCGGTGGAACCGGTTGGCGTGGCGCAGATAACACCGTCCGCAATGAAGCGGGCAATGTATTCGCCGTCAATCCAGGCGACGAATTCCACGGATCGGCCCGGAACGCGCGTACACACGGTCAGATCGTTCAAAGCATACAGGATGCGGCCCTGGCTCCGCGCCCGCAAAATCATTCTTTTCTCAATCCGATATTGGCGGCGCCGGATGGCCCTTAAAAGCGGCGCCAGTTCCTCGACCTTGACGTCCGTTAAAAAACCCAGCCCGCCGATGTTCAGCCCCAGAATGGGCAGGGCCTGGCGGCCAAACCGATGCGCAGCCATCAGGATCGTGCCGTCGCCGCCGATGGCAATTACGAAATCCGGCCGCGGACCAATCCGGAAACCGGCCTGTTCGAGCATGGTCTGGACCTTGCGCAAAACTTCCTTGGCCCGCGGCTTATTCAGGTTGATGATGATCCGGACGCTATTCATGTTTTTCCTTCTTTGATCTCGCCGATGAATAAATAACGGGTGCGGCCAAAAAGGTCTGAACGAAAAGATATTTGGTGGCCAAAAGTCCGGAGAAATTCCCGCAGCAACGCCGGCGAATCCTCATCAATCTCTAACCCAACCAGACCGCCCTGAGCCAGCCGGGATGAGCTTCCCCTCAGAATCGCCTTGATGACGCGGAGTCCGCCCGGACCGCCGTTCAATGCCCGGATCGGCTCGAATTCCCGGACGCTGATCGGCAATGCCGATAACCGCTCCTCGGGAATATAGGGCGGTTTGGAAACGATCAGGTCGAATCGGCCGTTCAACCCGTCGAAAAGCGAAGCCTGGACCAGATGAATCCGTTCCCGCAAACCAAAACGGTCAATATTCTCCGCCGCGTTGACCAGGGCAATTGGTGAAACATCGGTCGCGACGATCTCGGCTTCGGGAAACAAATCCCCAAGCGCAATGGCAATAGCGCCGCAGCCGGTGCCGATTTCTAAAATCCGACGGGGTGAACGAACCACCAGGTCACGAATCAATTCAATGAAATATTCGGTTTCCAGGCGGGGAATGAAGACGCCGGGCATGATCTTTAAGGTTCGATCCCGAAAGGCCACCTTCCCCGTGAGGTATTCAAGCGGCACGCCGCGCTTGAGTTGTTTGAGCCGCAGCCGCAGCATCGTCGCTTCTGCAGCTGATAGTGATGAATTATAGTAAATTTCAAAGCGCGGCCGGTCCAGCAAGGTGGCGATGATCAATTCCGCTTCGGATCGACTCACGCCGAGTTCATGACGGACGCTGGCGATTATTTCTCTCATAATCCTCCAGGGCTTTGATCACTTCGGCCAGATCACCCTCGAGTATGTTTTGCAGGTTGTGAACGCTCAAGCCAATGCGGTGGTCGGTCAAGCGGTTCTGCGGGTAATTGTAGGTGCGGATTTTTTCGCTCCGTTCCCCGCTGCCGATCTGCTGTCGCCGCTGATTGCCGATCTCGCTTTCGCGTTTTTCTTTTTCCGTGGCCGCGAGCCGGGCGCGCAGGATTTTCATCGCTTTCTCGCGGTTTTTGAGCTGGGAACGTTCATCCTGGCAAACGACCACCAGACCGGAAGGTTGATGGGTGATACGCACAGCCGAGGAAACCTTGTTAACGTTCTGACCGCCGTGTCCGCCGGCGCGGAAGAAATCAATCTTCAAATCATCCGGGTTGATCTCGATATCCGCTTCTTCGATCTCGGGCAAAACCGCCACGGTCACGGTTGAGGTGTGAATCCGGCCGCTGGTCTCGGTCTGTGGAATCCGCTGGACCCGGTGCACGCCCATTTCAAAACGGAACCGGCGGTAGGCGCTGTCGCCCGTGATTAAAACCACGATTTCCTTGTAGCCGCCGATCTCACCGGCATGGGAAGAAAGCACCTCGTATTTCAAATTGATCTTTTCCGCGTATCGCAAATACATCCGCAGGAGATCGCCGGCAAAAAGTGCAGCCTCATCGCCGCCGGCGCCGGCCCGGATCTCGAGGATGCAGTTTTTCTGGTATTGCGCGTAGTCCGGACTGGTCAGTTCGTCAATTTCCGCCTGGAGCGCGCTTTGCTGGTTCTCCAGATCGACGAGTTCAACTTCAGCCAGTTCACGGATCTCCGGATCATTGCTTCGCATCAATTCCCGGGTTTCATTGATCTGGCGGTTCAACCGGTCTAATTCTTCATATTTTTTAAGAACTTCCTGAACGGTTTTGTATTCCCGGGTTAATTCGGCGAAACGCTTGGGATTTTTAAAAACTTCCGGTTCGGAAATCAGGGTCGACAATTCCCGATGACGGTTTTCCAATTCTCGGCGATCGTCCAAAAAAACGCTCCGGAAGCAATGGTCTCGGCTTGAATTCTACAGTTTTTCGAATTTCTCTTTCAGGGCAATGTAACGCAGATAATCATCCAGGTCGGCGATCCCGCGGACGACAAGGGTATCGTTTTTCAAATTGATCAGGTTCACCTGCTGCAGATTGGCAATGTAACCCCGGGCTTTGCTCTCGTCAATACCTGTGGCGTGTATCATGCTCTCCACAGAAAAAGGCGTTACTTCCACGCCCTCGCTGGTGGTCTTGCCGTTCTCGCGGGCCTTGGTGATGATGTACGCCACCACCCGCCGCTCTTCGCTCTTGATAGTCAGCAGCCGGATCTGCTCGTCGGTGGCACGCAGCCGCCGCGACAGGGTCTCCAGGACGTACTCGATCAAGGGATTTTCCTTGATTTTATTGCGGAAGGTTTCTTTGTCGATGACCAGCAAAGACGTGTTCTCCACCGAAGTGGCGGTCGCGGACCGGGGTGAACCGTCGATGATCGCCATCTCGCCGAAAAAATCGCCTTCTTTCAGGACGGCCAGTACTTTTTCGTCGGCACCGCGTCCTTTGGTAATTTTAATCTTGCCTTCCCGGATCAGGTACATGGCATCGCCTTTATCGCCTTCGTTGAATAAGATCTCACCGGGTGCCAGTTTCTTTTCCATCCCATCAACCATATTTGGCCTCCTTCTCGTATAATTGTAACGAAATTCAGAATAATGTCAATAAAGAACATTTCCCGCTCTCGACCGGAGCTTCCCAGCCACCTTTCTCCGCCTTCAAGGCAAGGGAGGTGTCCACCAGACATGAATTTCCGTACAATAAAAAATAAAGAGATGGTGTAGGTTTGTGATTGTGGTATCCCGGCGTTAATCCTTCCCTCTGAAAAACCTCGCGCGTCGTGAGCAAGCCATCAAGGGATAAGAAAATTGCTGCTACATGAAATTTTTAAGCAATTCCAACTGAGACCTGGGACTGTAATACGCAGGAGGAATATCCGCCATGGTATAGGCGCCATAACGCTTTTCCCGGTTTAACTTGAGAACCGCCCGGCCGCAGGCAACCATGATGCGGGCCGTGGCTTCGGGATTGCTGTCCCATTGGCACCGGTATTCAATCAGGGCTTTATGCTGGTTCTTCTCCGACGAGGTCAGAACAAAACCAGCATGTGGGTATTGACCGTGCTTCTTTCGCATTTGCTCCCGGGAAATGAAGAACACGCGCGTCTGGTAATCAGCAAAATAATGGGGCATGGATTTGATCGCCCGCATGATGCCACGACGATCGCTGCCGGCAGCAGCAACAACATAAACCAAGCGCGTATGCCGCTGGCGCGCGGATAAAATCGGGTTCCTGCCGGCCCGGACCAAAGACACCGCCCGCGCCACCGGCAGGGTGTACTGACGGGCATCCTCCACGCCGGGAATGCGACGCACCGCATCCGAATGCCCCTGGCTGACACCCGGTCCCCAGAACGTGTAATGGCGGCCGCCGGGAATAAAGGCATCGGCCATGATCCGCTCCAGCG
>CBFGIH010000172.1:0-3813 GCA_965648775.1 Caldifarciminota bacterium
TGCTGATTACTGTGGGATGACCGCGACCATCATCAACGGCTTGATCTTGCAGCAGTCCCTGATCAAGGCCGGCCTGCGGGTTCGTTTGAGCGGCGGGCTGCACCTGACCGGGTTGGTGGAACCCTACCAGGAACCGGCGGACCGTCGTTTTTTCGAACAGGGCGGCATACCGCTATTTGTAGCGGGCACGGGTAATCCTCTGTTCACCACGGATACCGCGGCCGCATTGCGGGCCGTACAGATGAACGCCGACTTGCTGATCAAGGCCACCAATGTTTCCGCGGTTTACCGGGCTGATCCCCGTAAATTTCCCGATGCTCGTCCATACCGTACCCTTTCCTTCCGTGAAGCCCTGCGCCGGCAGTTGAGGATCATGGATCAATCGGCATTTTGTATCTGTCAGGAAGCGGGGATTCCTATATGCGTTTATCATTTCCGTAAACATCGTCTCATTGATGTCATTGCGGGCCGACCCATTGGCACGCTGGTTAGATAGGGAGGAGCACATGAGCCAGACCATCAAGGACACAACCAGGGTCAAGATGGAAAAATCAATCGGACTTTTAAACGCGGAATTAGCCAAGGTGCGCACCGGCCGGGCGTCACCCGCCTTGCTGGACGGCGTGAAGGTGGAATATTATGGCAGCGTTTTGCCGTTGAACCAGGTTGCCAGCATCAGCATTCCCGAACCGCGGTTGATAATCATCCAACCGTGGGATAAGCAGGCCCTGATACCGATCGAAAAGAGCATCCAGAAGGCGGATCTGGGTATAAACCCGAACAATGACGGCAGTGTGATTCGTCTTGCCATACCCCCTTTGACCACCGAGCGCCGCGAAGAGCTGGTGAAACTCATCATGCGTCTGGCCGAGGAATGCCGGGTGGCAATCCGGAACATCCGCCGCGACGCCAACAATGAAATCAAAAAAATGGAGAAAGATAAAAAACTGAGCGAGGACGATGCGTTCAAGACCCAGGAACAGATTCAGAAAATGACGGATGAATTCATAAAGAAGGTGGATGAAATCCTGAAGAAAAAAGAGAAAGAAATCAGGGAGACGTGATACTAAACCAAACGCTGTGTTTTTGGTCAAAAAAGTGTAAATAACCAAGAGGTGTTCATGGCTAAAATCTGGGATGATTTTTCAAAATGGCTTGATGATGCATCACGGGTGATCACTCGAGAAGCTGGAGATCTGACCGTCAGGGGCAAACTCAAAGTCGAAATTTTTGATCTTAAATGGCGGCTCAAAGACCTGATGGCTGATTTTGGCCGGCTCGTTTATGAACTGGCTGTGATCAAGAACGATGAAAATTGGCAGAAAGAAACCAGAGTTCGGAATCTGGTCAGCAAGATCAAGACCACCATGAAAAACCTCAAAGTCAAGGAAAGTGAATACAAAAAAATCGGTTCGTGATTGGAACCAGGAGGATAAAATGGCTAATCAACCAATGAAAAGATGGGAACCTTTCAAGGAGTTGATGACCCTGCGCGAGGACATGGACCGGTTCTTCAATAGTTTTTTTGGCCGTTCTGCTGCCGAATCCTATGAAGGGGTCTGGACGCCAGTGGTCGACATCGAGGAAGATAAAGATAATTATATCGTGCGGGCGGAACTGCCCGGCATGCGCAAGGAAAATATCAAAATTTCGGTCCGGGGTTCCCTGCTTTCCCTGTCCGGCGAACGGGCCTACGAAAGCGAGGACAAAGGCAAGACCTATCATCGGATTGAACGCTCTTACGGTAAGTTTGTCCGTCATATAAATCTGCCTAACGAAATTGATGAGAGCAAGGTAAAAGCCACATACCAGGACGGCATTCTGACCGTGACCTTGCCGAAACCCGAAGCGGCTCGGCCCAAGGAAGTTGAGATTGACATCAAATAGGTAATGATCGTGGGGAGAAACGATGTTCGGACGGCATCAGCCAAAAAGGAGTCGATCATGGACAATAAGCTGTCTTTGCGAACGGTCGGCATCATCGCGGGGGCATCGGCGGTTTTTGCTTTTCTGTTCGGCCTGCTGATCAGCGCCGGCCTGCCCGGTATCGCGAACCGGGCGGCCGCAGAACCAAACCGCGGTTCAGCCGCGGCCCTGGTGAACGAAACCGGAGAAAGTCCGTTCACTCAGGTAGCCGAAATCGTTCTCCCCGCCGTGGTCAATATCAGCGCGGAGCGGATTGTCCGCACCAGCGCGCCGAATTTCTCCTGGGATTTTGGCGGTCCCTTTGACGAATGGTTCCGGGAGTTTTTCCGGGACATGCCCCGCGGAAACAGTAAATCTCAGACCCTCGGTTCGGGCTTTATCATTTCCGAAGATGGCTATGTGGTTACCAACAATCATGTGGTTCGTGATGCCTCACGCATTATTGTACGAATTGGCAACAAAAAGGAATTCAAGGGTGATGAAGTGAAGGTGGTCGGCACCGATCCCAAGACCGATCTGGCCTTGTTGAAAATTGACACGAAAGAGCATTTACCTTACTTGAAATTTGGCGATTCGGATAAAATCCGTGTCGGTGATTGGGCGATTGCCATCGGTGATCCCTTCAACCTGGACGGTTCGATGACCGTGGGCGTGATCTCGGCCAAGGGCCGAAGCGGGATCCCTTTGCCGGACGGGCCGTCATTTCAAAATTTTCTCCAGACCGATGCCGCGATTAACCCCGGCAATTCTGGCGGTCCTCTGGTCAACATCCGGGGCGAAGTCATCGGCATCAACTCGGCGATCACCACGCCCAGCGGCGGTAACGTGGGGATCGGGTTTGCGATTCCCGTCAACCTGGCGAAAACCGTGATCGAAGAGTTGAAGGCCAAAGGCAAGGTGACGAGGGGCTACCTCGGCATCTACCTGCAGGAACTGACCGATGATCTGCGCAAGGGGCTGGACGTGCCAGCGCGGAGCGGCATTCTGGTCAGTGAAGTCATGGAAAACACGCCAGCCAGCCGGGCCGGTCTCAAAGCCGGTGATGTCATCATTGAGTTTAACGGGGACGAGGTGGAAAGCGTCGAATCCTTCCGGTTCAAAGTCGCTTCCACGCCGGTTGGGAAGACCGTGCCGGTCAAACTCATCCGGGAAGGCAAGGAACGGATGATTTCCGTCAAAATCGGTGAAATGCCGGAGGAGACCGCCACCGCGCCGGTTGATCAGAATTCTGAAACGGATCTGGGCCTGCAGGTCGTGGAACTGAATGATCCCCGGGCAAGAAACTATAATCCAGTCGCGGAAAAAGGCGTGCTGGTGATCCGCGTCGCGCCGGATTCGCCCGCGGCCGAAGCTGGCATCGCCGTGGGTGATGTTATCACGGCCGTGGACAAACGAGAAATACAGAATATCGACGATTACCGCGCCGCGCTGGCCGCGGTTAAAAAAGGGAAAACGGTGATTGTGCAGGTGCAGCAACAGGCACGGAAACGATACATCGCCGTGACACCTTAAAACTGGATGACCTAACGCGTGCTGCGGCTGATCAGCGAACGGGGGTTGCGCCGGTATCTGGAAGAGATCAGCCAGTACCCGATTCTCAACCGTAAAGAAGAATTTCAACTTGCCCGCCGAATCCGGGAGAAGAAGGATGAAGCCGCCAAGGAAAAGCTGATTCTTTCCAATCTGCGGATCGTGGTGTACATTGCCAAGAAATTCCAGAATCAGGGTATGACGCTAAGTGAATTGATCAACGCCGGCAATGAAGGTCTCATTCAGGCGGTCAATAAATTCGATGAGCGCAAGGGCTATCGGTTCAGCACTTATTCAGTATGGTGGATCAAGCGCTCCATATTTGAGGCCATCAATGTCCAGCGCGGGATCATGCAG
>CBFGIH010000173.1:0-3800 GCA_965648775.1 Caldifarciminota bacterium
GTAAATCTTCTTTTGTAACCGATGATGAAATTAAATACATGCTGACGGAAGCCCAACAGCTGGGTATCGTGGATGCAACCGAAGAAAAATTTGCCTATCAGATTATGCGCTTCGGCCGCATCACCGTGCGCGAAATAATGACGCCGCGTAATAAAGTCGCCGGTGTATCATCCGATGCGGATCTGGCGCAGATCACGGCCGTCATCCAGCGTACCCGGCATGTCCGTATTTGCGTTTTCGATTCTGCCCGGGAGGTGATCGGCGTCATCTATGCCAAGGATATTTTTTCCACCGACCGCCGCCATCCTGAGCGGAAAGCGGTTGATTGCATGCGGGAACCTTACTTTATTCCGGAGACGAAGCGTATTGATTCTCTGCTTGATGAATTTAGGAAAAAGGGAGTGCATTTCGCCGTGGTGGTGGATGAATTCGGCGTATTCAGCGGAATCGTCACCCTGGAAGATGTTCTGGAATCATTATTCGGTGAAATCACGGATGAATATGAATCAATGGTTGACGGGTTTATACCTAAAAAAGAACATAACGGATATGTTTTTGCCGGTGACACCGGCATCAATGATCTTCGCCAGCTTTTCGGCGATCAATTTCCCGGCCAGGATGGTGACCGGCTGGCGGGTATAATTATCCGTCACTTGGGCAGATTCCCTCGACCAAATGAAACTTTTACCCTCGGCGCCTTCGTGATAACCGTCCGGGAAACGCGCGGCCGGGAAATTCGACGCGTGGTCATTACTCAGGCATGATTTACATCCTCTTAGCCGGGTTGTTCATACTTTTACAGGGCATATTCACGGCGACCGAAACTGCGGCCATCAGTATCGAAAAATCACGGTTAGGACTAGAATTGAAATCGGGCCGAGTCTGGGCAAAACGCACTCGTCGTTTGCTTGATCGTCCCGACCGTTTTTTCTCCGCGGTTCTCGTTTGTGAAGATTTATTGCTCGTCTTGGCTACAACTTTTTTTTCCTATTACTGCCTAAACCGCTGGGGTTCGTCGTCCGTCGCCGGTGCCGTCATCAGCTTAACGTTTGTGTCTTTTTTGGTCAGCCAATACACGCCCAAGATTTTTGCTCTCAATTACCCGGCTTTAATTCTGAGATGGTTAAGTCTGCCGGTTTTGCTTGCCAGTCGAATGGCCATGCCCGCGGTTATCCTGTATTCTGGTATCAGCCGCAACATCGCAAAATTATTTCTCCGCCAGGTGAAAACTGATACGATTCGCCGAGCTGATATCGCTCACGCGCTCGATGAATACGAAAAAGAATCCAGCCTGATGGTTTCCCGGTTGTTCAATTTTTCACGGCGAACCATCGCCGAGGTGATGTTACCTATTCAGTTCGTGCGCACCTGCCAACGGGGGAATGAACTTGACGCTCTGCGCTGGAAAAAAACCCGGTTGCCGGTGTTGATGGCTCAGGACGGGATCCCCATTGGAATTTTCAACACGAAAGATTATTTTTTCACCGGCAAGTTCCGTTTAAAAAAGCCTTTTTTCGTCAAGGCCGATGATCGCTGCATGCCGGTATTTTTAGAAATGAAACGTAAATCCGAACACATGGCGGTCGTGCTCGACGCCAATCAACGCGCGGCAGGGATTGTTACGATTGAGGACTTAATTGAAGAATTGGTGGGGGAGATCCGGGAAGAAAAATAAAAACGGCTTGACCGGACCATCATCACGACTTTAAAATCCGAGAGAGAACTTTTAATCTTTATGCCAGCAAACTGCTATTTTTTAAGCTGCTCTTCCGCCTGGGCCGGTGTGATGCGGCCCAATTCTAGATTACGGATAATGGCGCGGCGCCGATTGCCCCGGCACAGACGGAAAAAAAGAGGATAAGCGCCGAGGATAATAAGCAATAAAGGCCAATCCCGGTGCCAGGACAGGATGCCGAGGTTGGTCAGCCAGAAAAAACCGCCGAAAAAAATCAATAAAATGATTAGCCAGATCATTTGCGGGTAAAAAGATCCCTCAACTTGGGTGGTAGAAAGGTGTTGTCGAAATCAAAAGCACGAAATTCCCTGATAAAAATCTCTTCCTTGGCTTCGTTGGATAATCCCTCGTTAATAATAAAAAAAGAGCGTTCCCGTAATCGGCAAAAACCACCCCGGCCAAAAAAACGGTCGTATTTAACCGTGATGGCAAGACGCTGACAGAGCTCTTCAATCAGATTCAGAGTGTCGGTTTTCTTCATTTGCTGCGGAAAAGGCGGCCGAGGAAACCGGTTTCTTTCTTGGGATTTATGCGCTCTATGCCTTTTTTTGCGGTCTGATTGTTGGCATCCCAATTAAGCGCTTCATGGTAGGCGCGGAGCGCTTCCTCCTTATTGCCGAGAAATTCGTAAGCAAGTCCCAGGTTAATATGAACGATGGGATTGAACATCATGGCCCGGGCGGCTTCTTGAAGTTTTTCCAGACCTTCGGTTTTATATTGGCGCGTATAAACAAGCGCCAATCCCAGATACGATAGATAAAGGGGTTTGGAATCATAACGGCAGGCAATCCGCAGCAGATTCACCGCGCGCCATGGATCTTTTTGTTTGATAAAGGCTATTGCCCGGGTAAAGGCGTTTTGGGCTTGCGTTGCTTTGGCTTCTTCTTCAGGCCGGGCTTGCTTATTTTCCAATGTTTTATCGTATTCAGCGCGCAGTTTTTCGTCGGAAAGCACGCGATGCGCCTCAGTAATGCAAGCGAATTTTTCATGGGCTTTTTTCTTTTCTTCGGGATCGGGATAACGATCGGGATGGTATAATTGGGCGAGTTTCAGGTATGCTTTTTTTATTTCCGCAGTTGTGGCACTCGAGTAAACGCCTAATACAGAATAATAGGTTTCCATTTTATGGAATTATATTCAAGATGACGATTCTGTCAATAGGACTAAGCAAACCTCATTTTTTGATTTTATCCGCCAGGGCATTGATCCGAATTTCCGCATTGGCATAGCCAGGATCGATGGTTATTGTTTTCCGATACATCGTGATCGCTTCGGCGTACTTGTTGGAACCTTCGTAGGCGAGGCCCAGATAATAATAAGCGTCGGGTTCATGGGGATTGAGCCGAAGGGCGGCGGTGAATTTTGCGATCGCCTCTTCATACTGCCGGTTCAAAAGATAGGATTGACCAACTTCGATTAGAACATCAAATTCATTGTCTTCCATGACTCCTTTCCTTGAGATTGATGATATTTCGATCCATGATGGCAGATGGTCAGCGCTCGAAGTCGGTTCGGCATAGCACCGTATCCTTGCGAAAGCGAGAATTTTTACGGGGATATTCAATTAGATAGTGGAGACCACGTGATTCCTGGCGAATGATAGCCGAGCGGATAATCAGGCAGGCGATTTCCACCATGTTTCGGGATTCGGCATTTATCAGGTGAACACGGTTGTCAAACTGCCGTTGTAAACGAGTGGCGGTCTGTTCCGCGCGGAGAAGATCCGCGAAGCTGCGCAGCACACCCGCCGAACGACTCATCAGATCTTTTATGATTGGTTTGAGATCGGGTCCCAGAACCGCCCTTTTTTTCACAAGTTCACGGCGTTTAATGGTCAGGGGCGGGATGAGGGCGATGCGCCGCGCCGCCCGGTGCGCGAAGACCAGCGCTTCCAGCAGGGAATTGGATGCTAATCGGTTAGCACCGTGAACGCCAGTGCAGGCGCATTCACCGACGGCGAACAAACGGGGAATCGAAGTTTCTGCCCAGGATGAAACCTGAATGCCTCCGCATAAATAATGAGCCGCCGGGATTACCGGAATCGGTTCCCGGGTTATATCAATAC
>CBFGIH010000174.1:0-3797 GCA_965648775.1 Caldifarciminota bacterium
GGCGGATGGGGTACGGCGAGCGTGTAACTTGAGGCAATGAATTCACCGCAGTCCCAGAAGGAAAAAGTCGGCGCCACCGTGTAAAGATACACTGCTCCGGTGATTGCGATCAAAACCAGCAGCATTATTTTTTCGAATTTTTTATTATCCATTTAAACCTCTGGAAAAATTAGTATAACCGAAAATCAGGCCCTGTCAATCATAATTGCTTGACCGGTATTCATTCAATGCTGGTCGTGAATTACTCGCGTCTCGAGATTTGTTAAGGACGAAAGCCGGGTCAATGACCGAGCCGGTCAATTCGTCTGCTGGTTAAAGATGCCGCCAAAGCGGTCTTGACACTTTTACTTAATTTCATATAATGAAGCCATGAAAAATATTACCATTCTGGGCGCGACCGGCATGGTCGGCCGGGAAGTGTTAAAGATCCTGGAACAGAGAAATTTCCCGGTCAAAGAACTTTTTCTCTTCGCTTCTGAGCGCAGCGAAGGATTGACGCTTAATTTCCGCGATCAGCCGGTTGCCGTGCTCAGCGATTATTCAGAGATAATCGACGCTACGGATCTTGCTTTTTCCTGCCTCGATGAATCGCTGGCCAGGGAAATTGTTCCGAAATTCCGTGACAAGGGTAAGATTGTCATTGATAATTCATCCGCCTACCGGCTGGATCCGGATGTGCCCCTGGTAGTACCCGAGGTAAACCCGGAAAAGATTGCAGAGCATAAAGGTATAATTGCTAACCCAAACTGCTCAACCATCCAGATGGTCGTAGTGCTGTATCCGCTGCACCGGCATTCGCCCATCAAACGGATTGTCGTTGCCACTTATCAGGCCGTATCCGGCACGGGCAAGGCGGCAGTGGAAGAGTTGAAACTGGAGCATGAATTCCTGGCCATGGGCGAACCGATCCGGAAAATGAACGGGCATGTTTATGATCATCAGATTGCCGCGAATGTCATTCCTCAAATTGGCGGGTTCAGTGAAGAGGGCTATACCAAAGAGGAAATAAAGATGCTCAATGAGACCCGCAAGATTCTGAATGCTCCGGATATTCAGGTCACGGCGACCTGCGTGCGCGTACCGGTGCTCAATGGGCACAGCGAGGCAGTATCAGTTGAATTCGAGGAGTTCATCCCGCTCCATATGGTCAAGGACATGCTACGAAAGGCGCCAGGCATCAAAGTACTGGAAAAACAAGAAGAATATCCGATGCCGATCCAGGTTGACGGCCGGGACGAGGTTTTTGTCGGCAGGATCCGACGCGATTTTGCCTTTGACAACGGCCTGGCTCTGTGGATCGTTGCTGACAATATCCGCAAGGGCGCGGCTCTAAATGCCGTCCAGATCGCGGAGCGTCTTCTTTAATATATAATATAACTCTTGACAGGATTTTATTTTTACATATAATATTAAAATACAAGCGTAAAGGGGCCTATAGCTCAGTTGGTTAGAGCGCATGCCTGATAAGCATGAGGTGAGTGGTTCAATTCCACTTAGGCCCAGGATTATGACCGGTTATTTTACGGAAATGGTTTTGCAACACCGGATAAAGATCAATGAACACCTGAAAGATCTGGATACCGGTGTCCAAGCGAGAAAACAAGGAGGCCATACATGAAAAAACTCGCCCTGCTGCTGGTTATCGTGGCAGCGCTTACGGTAATCGGCTGTCAGCCGCCGGCTGCGGTTACGCCTGAGCAGCTCGATGCGGTGAAATCGGAAATCAGTGCCTTAAAGACCGAAGTCGAAGCCTTGAAGACAACGATCCAGACCCTGCAAACGAATTATGACGCTCATGTCGAAAAATACCACAAGGGTTTCACCCCGGTTAAACCACCGGCCGGCGGTGGCGTCAAACCGCCCACCCAGAAGTAAGAAAGGAGAACACGCATGAAGAAACTCATTGCTTTAACCTTCGCGTTTATCGGCATTTTAATGCTGGTCGGATGCGAAGAGTCAACTGCACCAGAAACGCCAACCGTCACTTACACGGTCGTTAATGGCGGCGGCGGATTGAATTTGTCCTGGGGTGCCGATGCCAATGTCGACGGTTTCATCATTTATCATGACGGCGTTGCCGTGGACACGGTTACGGATGCCACCACCTACACGGACACGGTGCCCTGCATGGTGATTGAGGTCACGGCCTATGCCGGCGATAAGGAAAGCGATCCGGCGGAAATCGACTGCAAGCCGATCGAAACGCCTTCGCTGACCGTATACGGCAATACGGATCCTGACACCACTCATCCGAGCGGCTTCGGCTTCAATGCCGGCGGAACAGCGGTTGCTTATTCTCTTTCCAATTCTTCTAATCACCCCCTGCTCGATTATTACATCAACAGCGCCGTATCGCCGGCGGACTTTGTTTCGCCCAGCGACCATGTTCCTCCGTACAACGCGGAAGTGAACGTGACGAAAAACAGCGGCAGCACCAACTATCAGACCGTTAAAGTCGCGGATCCGGCGGGCGGCTATTCCACCCAGACGGATATCACGGCCAACGCGGTTTACTATTTCTGGATTGACCCCACGAACAACGGTTGGGATTCCTCAACTGATTATTTCGGGAAAATCCAGGTGACCGGCGTTAACGGCCAGGCGTATACGCTGAAAATCGCGTATCAGAAGATCAGCGGTCTTCGCTGGTGCGTCACGCCGTAAAACCACAAGCGAATTTTAAAAAAGGGCGGGATTTATCCCGCCCTTTTTTATTCCGTTGGAGCAAACTGCCGATTTTAATTGACGTTACTTTCCAGTGATGGCGGATAAAGTCCTTAAACCGAATTCATTAAAAACTTTATTGACGCCGGTTGGTTTCCGGCTATAATTCAGCGCGATGAACCTCGATCAGATCCTGGCCGTGATTATTTTCCTGGCCATGTTCATATCCATTATGCTCGAGAAATGGCACCGCTGGATTTCAGCGGCCGCCGGTGCGTTCCTGATGATCGTGTTGGTTTTTCGTTCTTTAGGGGGGCTGTGGTGGGTGCTGAACCTGCCCGAGATCGTGCGGCCCGAGTTCTGGATTACCCATCAGGCCTGTCGTGAAGCGTCCCACGGCGTGAACTGGCAGACGATCATATTTATTTCCGGTATGATGGTGATGATCGAGGGCCTGGAACAGGCCGGATTCTTCCGCTGGCTGTGCCTTTTGGTTGCCAAGATCGTGCATTACCGCGTCGTTCCTATTTTCATCATGTTTTTTCTTCTTTCCGGATTCCTCGCCATGTTCATTGACAGCATCACGGTTCTGCTTTTTTTGTCATCGGTCACGGTTGAACTCGCTTTACTTTTGGATTTTGATCCGATTCCGATGATCGTCGCGGAAATCTTCGCTGCCAATACGGGCGGCAGCGCAACCATGTCCGGCGATCCGCCCAACATCATTATTGGTACGTGCTTTCATTATTCTTTTTTTGATTTTTTAACCAACACCGGTATCATCGCCTGGCTCGGCATGCTGGTCGCCCTGGTATATTTTTTGATCATCTTCCGCAAGCAGTTAACGGTCAAGCCGGTTCCTAATGCCCGGTATCCAGAACCAGCCGACGCGATCGTGCACCGAACCCGCTTTTACTCCTTCGCGGTGATTTTTCTGGTTATCATCACTCTGCTTATAACCCATAACCGCACCGGAATCACGGTCGCTGCTATCGGCGTCATCGCCGCTGGTTTGATCGTGATGCTTGGTTTCCGGGAGGCCTGGAAAATTCTGCGCGAGTTTGACTGGCGCACCATACTGTTTTTCACGGGGTTGTTCATCTGCGTGGGCGGGCTCGAACATACCGGAGTCC
>CBFGIH010000175.1:0-3782 GCA_965648775.1 Caldifarciminota bacterium
TGGGCAAGAACAATGAACCCAGCCTGCCGCCGGATTTGATGTATGACCAGCGGTCGGACGCGGATTACTACATCGTGCAGTTTGCCGGCCCGGTGTACCGCAGCCAGAAAGACTGGCTCCAGAGCCAGGGCATCACCCTGCATTACTACATTCCCAGCTATGGCTTTGTCTGCCGGATTGACGACCCGGCGGCAGTCCGCGCCGTGGCTGCCGATCCATTGGTGCTCTGGACCGGTATCTATCATCCGGCTTACAAAATCTCGCATCTTCTCAATGACCTGCGGGGTGAGTTCCGGGTGCTGATTCGTCTGTTCAATGACGCCGATTACGGTTCAGCGCTGGCCGAGGTCAAAGCCCTGACCGGCCGGTCTGATTTTGAAACCGTGGATAACGGGATCAACAAACTGATCATCGGCACGATTGATCTGGCCGCGGTCCCGGCAATCGCCCGGATGAAATCAGTCTATTGGGTCGAACCCTCTTTTCCCCTGCACACCATGAATAACATCTGTCAGTATATCGTGCAATCCGGCACCGCCAATGTCCGCAACATCTGGGCCAAGGGCATAACCGGCGAGGGTGAGATCACGAATAGTTTTGATTCCGGCATTCACTGTCCGCATTACGCAAAGCGCGCCGGCAGCGCAGCGATCACGACCTGGGGCGTTTATCCAACCCACAACAAGATCGTGGCTTATGACTCGGGTGCTTCGACCACCATCGTTTTCGGCGACGGTGCAGGTGCGTCTTATCATGGCAGTCACACCGCCGGCACGATCTGCGGCAATGACACGACCTTGGGTACCAATACCAATGACGGCATGGCCAAGAACGCGCGGCATTATTTCAACGACTGCGGCGACAATACTTCCAGCAGTATTTATACTTTTGGCGATCTCAACGACGGTTTTATCCGGCCCTATGACAAGTACTACGCCTCTAATGGCATCCGCGCTTATCTGAGTTCCAATTCCTGGGGTTCGTCCGTATATCAGGTTTACAATGACCAGGCGCTCCAGGCTGACCAGTTCATGTGGGGACACAAGGATTTCTGCATTTTCTTTGCCAACGGCAATTCCGGCTCGGGCAGCGGCACGGTCAATCCACCCGCCACGGCCAAAAACATCGTTTCTGTCGGTGCTTGCACGAACAGCCTGCCTTCCTCGATCGCTTCCTTTTCGAGCCGCGGACCGACCGCGGACGGCCGGTACAAACCGACGATCTGCGCACCGGGTCAGAGCTTGACCTCATCCACGTCCGGCACCAACACTTACGGTTCCATGCAGGGTACTTCGATGGCGACACCGGCGGCCTGCGGGGCGGCGGCCCTGGTCCGGCAGTACCTGCGCGAGGGCTGGTATCCTTATGGCAAGAAAGTGGCAGGCGATGCCTGGTCATATATCAGCGCGGCCATGATCAAGGCGATTTTGATCAACAGCGCGGATAACTTCAACGGCGAAAACGCGCCGACCAACAATATCGGCTGGGGACTCATCGACCTGGACAGCACCCTGTATTTTGCCAGTGACGCCACCACGCAGAAACTCCTGCTCGTGGACGACACGATCGGTGTCCTGACCGGCGAGCAGGTGGATTACCACTTCAGCGTGCCGTCCGGCGCGGCGCATCTTAAAATCGCACTGGTCTGGACCGATTATCCGGGCAACCCGGCCGTCACCCGCCAGATCGTCAATGATCTGGATCTGATCGTCTACGGCGGCGGCACGACCTACCGGGGCAACCAGTACACCTCCGGCTATTCCACTGCCAATCCGTCCGGCCGTGATTCGCTCAATGTCGAGGAGTGCGCCCGGATCGCTTCCCCGGCCGCCGGTGACTGGCGCGTGACCATCCAGGGCCGCAATGTGCCTTACGGACCGCAGCCCTACGCGCTCGTCATCAAGTACAACGGCTCAGCCGTGGCGGGCGTGATCAAGCTCAACAAGCCTGTGTACCGCTGCAACGATTACAATGTCGTGGACACGGTTCGGATTCGCGTCGAGGACACGAACTATGGTTCAGCGGCAGCCCGCGATTCGTTCCGCGTCGTGATCAACAGCAAGTTCACGGAAACCCAGCCCGAGTCGGTCTGGGTGCGGGAACTGGCCGAGAGTTCCTATGTCTTTACCGGTCAGATTCCGCTGTTGTTCAACAAGCCAACGCACAACGACGGCCGGCTCTCGGTCTGCCAGGGCGATACGATCATTGCCCAGTACACGGACACGAACCCGGCTTACACGACCGTTACCTGGGCGCTGGTGGACGCTTATTACTTTGTCATCAGCAATGTCCACGCTGAGAACATCGGCGCCAACCTGGCTGATGTCTGCTGGACTTCCAGCGAGGGCGCCAACGGCACGGTCTATTATGGCACCAACCCTTCCAATCTGAACCTGACCGTGAGCGTGGACACGCCGTTTGTCACTCCGCACCGGATAAGACTCGCCGGTCTGACGCCGCGGACGACATACTACTATGATGTCATGTCCCGGGATTTCCGGGGCAACATGGTCCGGGACAACAACGACGGCCGGCATTACTCGTTCACGACCCAAGCCCTGGCGGGCATTGACATCCTGGTTGCGCTCTGCGACGGCAATTCCTCGGCCACCAACCAGGGCCAGGCCCTGCCCGGGCTGGCGAATCGGTTCCGCAAGGCGATCGAGACCGGCGGCTGGAACTACACTTGGTGGCAGACCTCCAACTACAACGGCGACCTGCCGCACCGGAATGTCGCACGGGATTACAAGGCCATCTTTGTTCCGAACGAAGACGAATATCCTGAATTCCTGCCGCGGCAGATGGACACGATCCGGTATTACGAAGAAGGCGGCTGCCGCATTGCCTTTTCGAGCCACGACCTGCTCTGGTACTCCTGGGATCCGGCGGGCGGCAACCCGCAGATCGGCCTGGACAGCATGTGGTGCAAGAACTACATGCACTGCCGTTACAATGGCGACATCGTTGCCACGGGCACTTTCCGCATCTACGGTGTCTCCGGCGATCCGGTGACCGGTAATTACACGGCCGGCGTCACCTACAGTCCGCACCGTTCCGGCGCGGACGGCGATACCGTGGTCAGCATTGACACGCCGCCCAACGGTTGGGATACCGGCGGTTCTTCAGCTTACATCTGGAAATGGAACAATGCCACCAACTACAATGTGGGCAACCGCTGGGAATCCGGGCAGAACCATGGCACACCGGGTCAGGGTATCTGGGGCGGCCAGAAGGTGCGCACGATCATGAACGCGTTTTCCGTGACCCAGCTGGACACCATGATCCTGCCCAACATCCTCAACGACCAGTTCATCTGGTTGATTGGCCACGACCATCCGGATCTGACGATCTCTGCGCCCGTCACCGGCGGTAACTACACTTCCAGTCCGATCAACATCCAGTGGAGCGCCACTTACTACGGCGGCGCGGCCAATGACACGACCTGGCTGGAATACTCGCCGGACAACGGCCAGACCTGGTTTACGATCACGTCCGGAACCGGCATCACCTCGCCCTATGCCTGGAATGTCTCGGCGCTTCAGAATTTCCGGACCTACCAGGTGCGGGTGACGGTTTCCGACCGCAATGTCTATCCGTCGCTCAAGGGCAGTGCCAAGACCGGTAGTTTCACAATCAACATCGCGGGTAATGATGATCTGGGACCCAAGGTCGTGCCCAATTCGATCGTGGTGCCCAACAATCCGAAATACGTGACCGCGACCGATACGATGATGCAGTTCACAGCCGTGGTCAGTGATTCGGAGACCGGCATGAGCAACATC
>CBFGIH010000176.1:0-3750 GCA_965648775.1 Caldifarciminota bacterium
AATGAATGAAATATAGGTTATGGTTGAGACCATAATATCACCTTCCCTTTATTCCCTTCCGTCAAGGGAGGGAGGTGGAGGAAATAAAACAGCGCGCCCCTGCTTCCGCAGGGGCGCGTAAGACATCGCCGTAACTTGCTTAATTGCCGCCCAGCCGCAGTTCGAATTTCATGGGCGCGGCGACCCAGACGCGGACCGGTTTCTTGTTCTGAATCGCGGGCGAAAATTTCCAGTTGTACGCAGCTTCCACGGCGGCCGTATCCAATGTCGGGAATCCGGAAGGACGAACCACAACGACCCGCATCACACTGCCGTCGCGGTCAACGAGCATTTTCACAAAAACCGTGCCTTCCTGTTCCATGCGGCGCGCCACTTCCGGATACTTGGGTGGCGGCTGGGATGTCGGACGGGCCGGCACTTCTACCGGTACAAAGGCATTGATGTCGGGAATCACATCCTCGACCTTGATCGTGACATTGCCTTCGCCGGTACCGGTGCCGGTGGTCGGCAGGTTGCTGACACCGGCAATGGCGGTTTGATCTTCGGATGTCTCCTGGATCGCTTTCTCGTCGGGCACCGGCTTGGGCACGCCCACGACGGGCGCGGACGGCCGGGCACCGGTCGCCGCCTGGGGAGCGCCGCCGGTTTCACCCATGAGCGAAGGCGGTGGTCCCAGCTGGGCATAGGAAATCGTGATCACCCGCTTGCCGCCGGTGGCCTGCATCTTTTTCATCATCTCTTCTTGACGCCATTGCTGGTATTTGATGTAGCCAAAAACACCCAGGATGATGACCAGCAGCCCCGCGTTCGTCAGGTAGTATGCGCGGCGCAGATTCTTGGCGTAGACCTTCAGGATCGGACTGCGATTGCCCAGCGCGGGCATGAAGATATTGGTTATTGAGGTCATGTTATCTGCCTCCTGTTCGCGGTTTGGTGGCAGGGTTCTTTTCTTCCACATGGGGGATGATGCTGAACCGCATCATGCGTGCCTGCTGGACCTGATCCATGACCCGCACCATCTGCTGATACAGCGACTTCTGGTGCACATCAATCAGGACCGTCAATTTCGAAACTTTTTTCTTGATGAACCGTTCCAGGCTGTCGTACTGACGGCCCGGTTTCATCGCGTCCAGTTGCGCCAGGAACTCAGCACCCCGGTATTGACGCTCGATATTCTTTCTTTCCTCGGTGCGGAGATACTGCTCAATGGAATCAAGCGGCAAAGGAACCGGCGCCTCATCCGCCAGCTGGCGGGATGTCTGACCCAGTGAATCAATCAGGATCGTGATCACGTTGGACTGCGCGGTCGGCACGGTGCCTTTCGGCGGCAGAGAAATTTCAATCGCCTGCGGCTCCCGGAAAACTGTGGTCGTCATGAAGAAAATCACGAGCAGGAAACCGATATCCACCATGGGGGTGAGATCGTTGACAATTCGGCCTCGGCGCTTGGATCCGCCGCGTCCTCCCATATCAACCATACCCATAATCAACCTCCTCGGCTGCGGGGAGCCAGCACGGCAGAACCGCCCGTCTCGAGCATGGTCATCATGCTGAAGCGGAGCATATTGACCGCCGGATCCTGCAATGTTTCCATGAGCCTCAGAATATAACCGGATTCAACATCCTGATCGGCTTTGACCACGAGGCGCAGGCGGGGATTCCGGATTCGTTCCTGGATGATGGTTTGACCAATAAAATCAAATTTCAGGGGTTGTGAAGATTCCCGGCCCAGGTTCCACCACACTATCATGCTGTCCGCGCGAGCTTTCAATTGCTCTTCGGTCATGTTTGAGGCTTCGGTGATCGCCTGCCGGATCCGTTCGATATTCTTGATTTCGTGCGCGGCGCGTTCCACGGCCATGGTCCGGCGCAAACCCAATCCACCCTGCTCAATCGGCAGTTGATAACGGGCAATGTCGTTGAGCATGACTGAAGGGTTGATGCTTTCTGCCAGGCACAGGGCACGGGACGGCGGGATGATGGTGATAATCATGACGTCGGATTCCGGCACTTTGAAAGGGGATCGGGAAAGCGGCAGGTCCACCGAGACCGTTTCGGGCGGCCGGGCATGGTAGGTGCACATGAAGAAAATGACAAGCAGGAAGGCGATGTCCACCATGGGCGTCATGTCGATCGCGATGCCGATGCGCGGTCGTTTTTTCTTAGGTGCTACCATTGGTCGCCTCCATTACTTTTTCTCGGTGCTCCTTTCCAGCACGTCAATGGTGTCGTAAACCACTTCGTTGATTTCATAGGTGAAACGATCCACCCGGTTCACGAAGTAATTGTTGGAAATGATGCCCAGGATCGCGTTGGACAGACCGCCAGCGGTGTTGAACAGCGCTTCGGAAATACCACGGGCCAGCTGAATCGCGTCCGGTGCACCGGTGTGCGCCATGGCCTGGAAGGCGCGGATCATCCCGATCGTGGTACCCAGAAGGCCCACCATGGTGGCGATCGATGCGATCGTGGTCAACATGATCAGGTTCCGTTCCAAAAGCGGGGTCTCCCGGCCAACCGCCTCTTCAAAGATACGTCGAATTTCAATCGGGTTGCGAATGATGACGGCCTTGTCGCCCGAGCCTTTGACGACTTGCTGGAGCGCGCCTTTCAAGACGTTGCCGGCCGAACCGCCCTGCATGTCACAGTCTGCGATCGCCGCGTCGAAATTCTTGCCAGCGATGTGATCCATGTAACTGCGCACGAAAACCGGCATCGGCTGCTTGCCCTTGGAACGCTGCAGGGTGAAAAACCGCTCGATCATGTAGGTCACCAGGAGAATGAAGATAAAAATCAACACTCCGACCAGGGGACCGCCGGCCCGCACGAAGTCGGGCAGAATCTGGAAGATGATGAAAGTGATGATAATGTTGCAGACGTAAAGCAGCAGGGTAAGAATCCCGGTTTTCTTGACAAAGGCCAGGGCAATGCCGAGGCCAATGGCCAATCCGGCCGGAATGCCCAGCGATATGATCAATTTAACCGCGGCTGGCGCATTACGCAGTGCTTCGAACATTAGACCTCCTTTCTGGTCTGGTTGTTATCAGTCACAATGACGGACATAATTAACTTTTAATACAACGTATCACCCGGATCGTAGTCGTCATCCACATAATCGACTTTTTGCACGGGTTCCGCCACCTGATAAAGCATCTTAAGCAATTTTTCGGCCTCCTTGCGGAGATTGCTGCCGACCGGCTCCAGTTTGATTACCTGCTTGTAAGCGGCGTCCGCTTTTGGTTTGTTGCCCAGGTAATGACTGGTTTGTCCAAGCCAGAGCCAGCCCTGGGCATAATTGGGCTGGATCTTGAGGCCTTTTTCAAAATCTTTGATCGCGAGTTCGTTTTTCTTCAGCTGGAGATAAGCCAGGGCGCGGTTCATGTAGGCGCCGGCCGCCAGACTGTCGCGCCTGATTTTCTCGGAAAACATCGTGACCGATGAATCAAATTTGCCGGTTTGATAATAGGCAAAACCCATGGTGAATGACAGGTTGTTCCACTGGCTGGTGTCAATGCTGATGGCCCGGAAATAACAAGGAATGGCCAGATTGTAGGAATCAAGCTTGGCATAGGTCTGTCCCAGTTCAATCCAGATTGGCACTTCCTGCGGCGACTTGGCCAGGATTTTTTTCAGCACATCCTTGTTTTCCGAGGGCTTCCCTTCCTTGCGGTAAAGAAAACTTAGAAATTTCAGCGTGCCGACGGTCGTATCGCCCAGGGCCAGCGCCTGATTGATATTGGTTACCGCGGT
>CBFGIH010000177.1:0-3715 GCA_965648775.1 Caldifarciminota bacterium
TGGTTATTCTCATTGTGCGGTCCAGCGCCAGCCGGGAAAAGGAATCGGTAATTAACCAGATCAACATCCTGGCGGACGAACTTGACCGCCACAAAAAGGAAAGCATCGAACTCCGGGCCGAACTCAAACGGATTACCTCTCAAGATAATCTGTTTTTCGCTTCAATGATTCGCCTGGTATCGAAACTTAACATCCAGGAAATCTCCCGCGAAGTGGTAAATCTGCTCATAAATTTTCTGGATCTGCAGGAACTCGCGTTATTCCTTGTGGACGGCAGCGGCCGGCGCCTGCAAATCACGGCTCATTACGGCATCAACGAAAACTGGGTACCGCGGATTGTCTACGAAATGGGCGAAGGCCGCGTCGGCGTGGCCGCCAAGGAAAAAATTCCCATTCACGGCCGCGACTATGAATTGCGTCACATCAAAGATCCGACCCCGGTTTTTACGCCGGATTACTGCCATCCCCTGGTTTATCAGGATAAAACGATCGGTGTGATCGCCATGGTCCGGCGCGGGGAATTGGGGGAACGTGAAAAAAATCTGTTGGGCGTGGTAGCGATGATCGCCTGCGTGGCGATTATTAATTCCCGGAGTTTTGCTGATCTCCAGGATTATGCTTCCACTGACCCCCTGACGAAACTTTTTAACATTGGCTATTTCAAGGACCGCCTGCTCAAAGAATTAGACCGGGCCAAACGCTTCCAACATGATCTGTCGGTGGCTATTATCGATCTGGATCATTTCAAGGAGTACAACGATAATTACGGCCACCAAGCCGGTGATCACCTGTTGATCCAGCTGGCGGGAATTTTAAGCAAGAATTTTCGAGACACGGATATCATCGCCCGGTACGGCGGTGATGAGTTCATTTTCATGCTGCCCGAAACCAGGAAGCAGGAAGCCGGGCAGCTGGTGCATAAAGTCCTGCAGGATCTTGAGCTGTACGATGTCAATCGTGAGCGAGGTGGTCATTTCGTCACTTTTTCCGCGGGCGTAGCTTCATATCCCGAAGATGGCAGCGGCGTTTCGGAGTTGATCAAATCGGCGGACGAAGCCCTGTATGAAGCCAAGGGCGCGGGCCGCAATACTGTCCGACTGCATTCGCATCGGGTGGAAAACATCTAAAATTCTACTCCCCCGTGAATAACCCGCCGGTGCCCAGCTCTGATTTACTTCGTCAAATCCATAACTTAGCTTCATTCTCTAACAAGCCGTTATCTTTCATGGAGGTCTGTGGCACTCACACCATGGCAATTGCCCGGGCCGGATTAAAACGTCTTCTGCCTGAAACCATCCGGCTGGTATCCGGGCCCGGCTGTCCGGTCTGCGTGACGCCGGGAGAAACCATTGATTATGCCTGCCGGTTGGCGGAACAGCGCGAGGTGGTTATTTGCAGTTTTGGTGACATGATCCGGGTTCCCGGTACGCAAGCCAGTCTTGAATCTTATCACCCGCGCGTCGTCTATTCCAGTCACGATGCGCTGGAACTCGCGCGGCGCAATCCTCAGCGCCGGTTTGTTTTCATCGCGGTCGGTTTTGAAACGACCGCACCGGGCATCGCCGCGACGATCCTCGAGGCGGCGCGCCACCGGATAAAAAATTTATTTATCCTGCCGGCCTTAAAAACGATCCCGGCTGCGTTAAAACATCTGGCTGCTTCTTCACGGCGCCGCTTGGATGGTTTTATCCTGCCGGGCCATGTGTCGGCGATTATTGGCGAAGCGCCTTACCGGTTTCTGCCTGAAAAATACGAGTTTCCTTCCTGCATCACCGGTTTTCAGCCGGTGGAAATCCTGCGGGGAATTCTTAATCTGCTAAAGCAGATTCACAACCGGCAGCCAGCGGTGGGCAATGAGTATCAATGGGTAGTCCGGCGGAAGGGCAACCCGGAAGCGCGAAGAATAATGGAACGAGTTTTTCAGCCCGATGCCAGCAAATGGCGCGGACTGGGCACCATTCCGGCGTCCGGGTTAAGGCTGCGTCCCGCTTATCAGCGGTTTGACATCCGTGAGTTATACCCTTACCGGCTGCCCGCGGCCCGCAATCCCCGGGGGTGTCATTGCGCCGGGGTTCTGCTTGGTTTGGTGGCGCCTGCGGATTGTCCGCTTTTCGGCCGCCAATGCACACCCGGTCACCCGGTGGGACCATGCATGGTCTCCAGCGAAGGCGCCTGCGCCGCGCACTACGCATACGGC
Organism: Caldifarciminota bacterium; assembly: GCA_965648775.1. Lineage (GTDB taxonomy): Bacteria > Hydrothermota > Tepidihabitantia > SM23-42 > JAOAFX01 > CBFGIH01. The sequence continues at coordinate 2,198 of CBFGIH010000177.1, forward strand.
GGTGCCTCACGCCGTCGGCGATGAATTTCCATCTTTCCGCCGCGATCAATGAATTGAAAAAGCGATTTAATCCCTGCCGGCTTTGTCCCAGGGCCTGCGAAGTGAACCGGGAGCAGGATCAACGTGGTCATTGCCGTGCCGGCCGCCGGCCGGAAATTGCCGCCTATCACCAGCATTTGGGCGAGGAACCGTTTCTGGTTGGTCAAGGCGGCTCAGGCACCATATTTTTTAGCCGCTGCAACCTGGAATGTGTTTTTTGCCAGAATTATGAAATCAGCCATCATGGTGCCGGTCGTCCCGTTGAGATCGCTGATCTCAGCCGGATGATGCTGGATCTGCAGGATCGGGGCTGCCACAACATCAATCTCGTTTCTCCCACGATCTGGGCTGAACCGATCGCCGAAACGCTGGTGCTGGCCCGGCAGCGGGGATTAACGATACCGATCGTCTACAACACCGGCGGTTACGAAGCGGTTGAAACCATTCGCTTGCTGGAGGGAATGATTGATATTTACCTGCCGGATGTGAAGTATGCGGATAACGCGACTGGCCGCCGTTGGTCCGGCGTGCCGGATTATTGGGATATCGTGCGGCCGGCTTTGAAGGAAATGCACCGGCAAGTCGGTGATCTCCAGGTGCAGTCCGGCATCGCACGGCGCGGTCTTTTGGTGCGCCACCTGGTCATGCCGGATGGAGCAGAAGCAAGCCGCGTCATTTTTGAATTTCTGGCCCGAGAGCTTTCACCGCAGACGGTGGTTAATGTCATGGCCCAGTATCATCCCGCCGGCGACGCGGGGCGCTTCCCAGTGTTAAACCGACCTTTACGGCCGGTCGAGTACCGCCGGGCGCTCGAAAATTTGGCGCGGGCGGGTCTGCCATTGCATCCGGCTTTATACCCCGGCGCGCGGTAAGCCGGCCAAGCAAACATCAGTATTGATTTCCGGCGTTAGTTTAATATACTATATTTGACGGGACACGGAGCGTGCTATGATAACCAACAAGGAAGCAGCGGAAATAATGAAAATTTTTAAGAACGTTGCCGATTTTGAAAGTAAAGGCAAAATCCGCGAAGCAATTCAGGAAATACAGAAGGCAATCAAAATCAATCCCCGCGACGGCAACATTTACAACCGGCTGGGAGATTTGCACGTGAAGCTCAACCGCATGAGCGATGCGATTGATGCCTACAAGAAGGGGATTGAGGCCTACCGCCTGGACAATTTTTACCGCAACGCCCTCGCCTTGTGCAAGAAAGTTCTCAAATACGATCCGGGCAACAATGATATCTACCCGATCATCGCCCGGATTCTGGTGGATCTGGACGAGAAAAGCGATGCGCTGATTTATCTTTTTGAATATATTGAACGGCAGAAGAAAAACGGCAACCAGCGTGAAATCCTGCAAACCGCCGATTACATAAAAACTCTCAATGTCCGCGATCCCCGGGTAATCGAACGGCTCAATTTAATTTTCCGCGAAATCGGCCGACACGATCTCGTAGAAAAAATTGAACAAACT
>CBFGIH010000178.1:0-3685 GCA_965648775.1 Caldifarciminota bacterium
ATTGAACCGGATCTCATTTTCATATTTCTTTCTCAAATCCGCGAAGAGCGCCGTCCGAAGCGCGGCGATGGCTTCGTCGCGCTGGCGGGCGTAAATAACCGAATAGACCTCGCTCAGTTTCTTATCCTTGAATTCATCGGGATGCTGGCGGTAATAATTGATCACGGTCTGGGAATCTACGGTTCCTGCTTTTTCCAGCACCTTGTCCGAGTAAAATTTCTGGTAAATTAACTGGTTCTGGGCATCGCTGAGGTACTTCTTGACTTTAGGCAAACGGTCGGCCCGGGCCTTCATCGCCGCGTCATAAACTAAATCTTCGCTCAGAGTTCGATCAATAATCTGGCGGGGCGGCAGGTTGCTGATCTGGCTCTGGTAATAGACCGCGTCGCGGATATCTTTGACATAAACATACTGGGTGTCGTATTTCCGGACAACCCAGCGTTTCAGATCTTCCGGCTTCAGCAGGGAGTCAGGTTTGATGAGTGCAGCCAGACCAGTATCGTTGTAAGTAACTTTGGCTTTTTCGTAGATGGCATCAAAGAATTTTTCTCCGGTTTCCATGGCTTTCTGGCGCAGCAATTCCTCGCGGATGTTTTCCTTGATCTCGGCAAAGGTCGGCTTATCCAGGGTCTTATGCTCAATCAGCTTGATTATTTCGTAGAAAGTTTCGATTTTAATCGGTTTGGTGACACCGTTGGGTTTCAGGCGTTTGATTTCCCGAAGGATATTTTCCGGAATCTGCATGCCGGAAATCATACCCAGATCGCCACCCCGGATAATCGACGCGGTGTCCAGGGAGTACTTGACCAAATCTTCGAATTTGGCGCCCTGGTTAAGCTGGGCTTGAATAAAATTGGCGATTGATTCTTCGGCCACAGCGATATGCGCCAGATGATACTGGTTGACAAATTGATCGTAGATCTTGCGGATCTGCGCCGGCGGAATCTTGATCCGATCTATTACTTCTGTTTCCCAGTAGCCCCGGCTGATGATGGAACGGGCGTTCGTCTCCATCGCCGCCTTCACTACCGGATCATCCGCATAGCCCTGGCTCCGAGCTTCCAGCACGCAGAGTTTTTGATTGACGAATTCATCTATCTGCGTCATCCGCTTGGCCGAATCATCCGTCGGTGAAAATTTGTACAATTGTTTGAATTCCTCAACCGTGTAAGTGTTTTTGCCGATCGTAACCAGAATTTCTTTCTGGGCACAACCGGTCAGGCAAAGCATAATTGCCAGAGAAAACAACCATGTCTTTTTCATGTAGATGCCTCCGTTAGGAAAGTATAAGGATTTTTATCGAAAAGTCAAGCAATTTCGCCGCCAGCAGAAGCTGATTTCTCTGATCATGGCTTGACATCTTCGGCGCAACCTGTTATACTAGTTCATGGAAAAATATCATTTGCTGAGCGGTCTATCCTCCCCGATTTAACCGCTATGGACCGAATCCTCTTTTATATTACGGTTTTATTAACCGCGGCTTTTTTGATCCTCTCCCGGACCTTCACCTCCATCTGGCTGCTCATTTTCGCTCTCGCCGTGCTCTGGCCATGGCGCCGGTCGCGGGAGGTGCGGCCCGTTTTCATGATCGACCTCCTCCTCTTTGGCCTGTACTTTCTGATCCATCATTTTAATTTGCTCGCTCCTTTTTTGGTCGGCTTTGGCCTGGCCTACATTTTCGCGCCGGCGGTGGACTTTCTTGAACAGCGGCGTCTGCCCCGGCTCATCGCTATTCTTATCATCCTTATCCCGATCGCCCTGGTCATGCCCCTGGTCCTTTTTCTCGTCGCCACGAACCTTTTCAACGAAATCCAGCTGCTGATCGAAAAAGTGCCGGACGTCATCCGGAGCAGCCAGGTTCTGTTCAACGATTTTCTTGCCCGGCTGCAAACCATGGGAATCAGTATCGATCCTGATTTTCTCACCAGCACGATCACGGGTCATCTCGGCGGCATGGCCAATGCCCTGCTGGGTTCGTTCACCCGGCTGGGGCAAGGAATCAAAGGCCTGATCATCGTCCTTTATAATTGTTTGATCATACCGTTTACTGCCTACCTCGCCCTGTCTGGCCGGAAACGGATAATGACCTGGTGCCGATCGGCTTTTCCGGCAGAAGAAGCTGGTCGAATCGATATTTTTCTCCAGCGGCTCAATGTTTCCCTGGCTTACTTTTTCCGCGGTCAGTTCATTCTCATCGTGATCGTCGGCGTTTTTATCGGCACGGCTCTATGGCTGCTGGGCGTCAGGTATTGCCTGCTCATCGCTCTCGTGGCCGCACTGTGCAATCTGATCCCCAATGTGGGATTCGTGATCAGCCTGCTTTTTGCACTGGTCATCGGGATCGCCACTCCCGCACCCCTGGCCAATATCGCCAAGATTGGCGTGGTATTTCTCGCCGAGCAATTGCTGGAACAGTTTGTTCTGGTCCCTTTTTTGCTGGGGCGGGCCAGCCGGTTGAATCCGATTGTGGTCATGGTGGTGTTAATCATGGGCGGCGCCCTTTTAGGTGTCTGGGGCGTGATCATTGCCGTGCCCTTAACGATTTTCCTGCGCGAATTCTTAAACTTTTTTCTCGGCATGCGTCTCTGATGATAAAAAAACCCCGCTTTTTCGCGGGGTTTTTTTATGCAACGGAACTTAATTATCCCGCTTTTGGTTCGGCGGCTTCCTTTTCCACGGCTAAAGCCAATTTCTGAAACTCAGTCACGCCCGTGCCCGCGGGAATGATCCGACCGACAATGACATTCTCCTTCAGGCCTTCGAGCCGGTCCACCTTACCTTCGACCGCGGCGTCGGCCAGAACCTTGGCGGTTTCCTGGAAACTGGACGCGGAGAAGAAGGATTCGCTAGACAAGGCCGCCCGGGTGATGCCCAGCAGGATTGGGCGGTACGTCGCCGGTTTCTTTCCTTCCACCAGCGCTTGCTGGTTAACCTCAATGACCCGGCGCTTGTCCACAATCTCGCCGCCGACAAACGGGGTATTACCCGGATCCTCGATCTTAACCTTTTGCAGCATTTGCCGGACAATGACTTCGATATGCTTGTCGTCGATCTTCACGTCCTGGATGCGGTAAACCTCCAAAATTTCGTTGACCAGGAAGCGCTGGGTTTCCATGGGGCCCTTGATCCGGAGAATGTCATGCGGATCGATTGCGCCTTCGCAGAGCGGATCGCCGGCCCGGACATTCTCACCGGAGTGAATTTTTAAATAACGACTCGTCGATATTTTATAGGTGCGTGATTCACCCACGTCGGGGGTAACAATCACCCGCCAATACCCCTTCTCTTCCTCGATTGAGCATTGGCCGTCAATTTCCGAAACGATCGCCGGCTCCTTGACGAATTTCGCCTCGAACAATTCCTCCACGCGCGGCAAGCCGCCGGTGATGTCCTTGCTCTTACCGATTTCCTTGGGCATGCGGGCAAGCAAATGCCCGGCCGTAATGGAATCTCCGTCCTTCACCAGCAGGTACGCGCCGGCCGGTATGGAAAAACTCTTTTCTTTCTTATTTTTCCGGTCGATGACATGAACCTTGGGATGATGCTTGCGTAAGCGGTCCTCAACAATGATCAGTTGCTTGCCGCCGGATCGTTCGTCAATCCAGTTTTCCTGCAGGGTGATGCCGGGAACAATATCCGAAAACTTAACCTCGCCCGCGATGGGCGAAATGATCGGGATGGAATA
>CBFGIH010000179.1:0-3679 GCA_965648775.1 Caldifarciminota bacterium
TAATGAAATCGCTTATGAACAAAGTGCTTATTCCTTCTGCGGTCATCATTCTTATTCTGCTCGATAAAACGGGCCTCAGCAACCCGTAGCATGATACGGGAAGAGCAAGGCCCGCCAGTGAAGGCGGGTTTTTTTATTGTCTTTTTATATAAATAAAGGAGGATGAATGAGCATGGCTGGAGAAACCGTGAAAAATCAAGGAAGAAAAAGATGCCGATGACGATCACGGAAAAAATCATTGCCCGGCACAGCGGTCAGCGTCAGGTCGAGCCGGGCCAGTTTGTGATGGCGCGTCCCGATGTCATGCTTGCCAACGACATCACCGCTCCCCTGGCGATCAAGGAGTTTAAAGCCGCACGGGCCGGAAAGGTATGCCAGCCGACCAGGGTCGTCTTTGTCCTGGACCATTTCACCCCTAACCGCGACATCAGATCCGCGGAGAATTGTCTTATGATCCGTGAATTCAGCCGGCAATACGGGATCAGGGGTCTATACGAGGGACCGCGCGGCGGCATTGAACACGCGCTGCTGCCCCAGGAAGGTATCGTGACCGCCGGCGATCTGGTGATCGGCGCGGACAGCCATACCTGCACCTATGGCGGCCTGGGCGCGGTAGCGACCGGTGTTGGCAGCACGGATTTGGCCGCGGCGCTGTGGTCTGGTGAAATCTGGCTGCGGGTACCGGCAACCATCCGCTGCATCTTTAAGGGCAACCGGCAAAAATGGGTCTTTGGCAAGGACTTGATTCTCAAGGTTATCAGCGAACTGGGCGTGGATGGCGGCCAGTACCGGGCGCTGGAATTTACCGGGAAAGTAATCCAGGATCTTCCCATGCACGAGCGTCTCACCATGTGCAACATGGCGATCGAGGCCGGCGCCAAGAATGGTATCATTGTCCCGGATAAAATCACCCGGCAATATCTGCGGGGTCGAAGCCGCCGACCTCCGCGCTGGTTCGATAATGATACGGACGCCCAATTCGCCCAAATTTGCGAATTCGATTGCGAACGCATTGAGCCAATGGTCGCGCGTCCCCATTTGCCATCCAATGCCGTCAGTGTTTACCATATCAAAAAAACGGAGATTGACCAGGTTGTGATTGGTTCCTGCACCAATGGCTGGCTGGAAGATCTGGCAATCGCCGCGCGGCTGCTGTCTGGCCGGCAGGTTCATCGGCGGGTGCGTCTGCTGGTCATTCCTGCCACCGCGGAGATTTACCGCCGGGCCCTGGCGCAAGGTATGATTCAGGTGCTTTGCGATGCTGGGGCGGTCATTGCTCCGCCCAGTTGCGGTCCCTGTCTCGGCGGGCACCTGGGTGTGCTGGCCAAGGGTGAACGCTGCGTAGCGACCACCAACCGCAATTTCATCGGTCGGATGGGCGATCCCCGAAGCGAGGTGTATCTGGCCAATCCGGCCGTGGCGGCCGCTTCCGCGGTGCTGGGCCGCATTGCGGCGCCCGAAGAAATTAACCGCGGGAGGCGATCATGATTCTGCAGGGCAGAATCTGGAAATTAGGCGATAATATTGACACTGATGTGATTATTCCGGCCACTTATCTTAACTCCACTGACCCGGATTTTCTCGCCCGCCATTGCCTGGAACCGATTTTACCGGGTTTCGCGGATAAAGTCCAGCCGGGAGACATCTTAGTTGCCGGCAGGAATTTCGGCGGCGGTTCTTCCCGCGAGCACGCGCCCCTGGCGCTAAAGGCCTGCCGGCTGGCCGCGGTCGTGGCGGAAAGCTTTGCCCGAATTTTCTTCCGCAACGCGGTTAATATCGGCCTGCCCGTCATCGAAGCCGTCGGTCTGACCGGCCAGGTCCGGACCGGCGATCTGATCCGCATCAATCTTGACGTAGGCCAGATCACTCTTCTGCGCACGGGGGTCATTGTCCGCAGCCGGCCCATGGCTGATTTCATGAGTGATTTGATGAAAGCCGGTGGTTTGATGAATTATCAGCGGCAGCGGCAAGCAGCAAGAAAAAGGAAAAGGATATGAGGAAAAAGACATTCAAAATTTTACTGTTGCCCGGCGACGGGATTGGCCCCGAGATCATGCGCGAGGTGCGCAAGTTGCTGGATGTGCTTTCGAAAAGGCACCGCCTGTTGATTGATGAGGGACAAATCGGCGGTGCTTCGCTGGACACCGCGGGGGTGCCGATCACCGAAGACTTGATTTGCCGGGCCCGTGCGTGCGATGCGGTGCTGCTGGGCGCGGTTGGTGGTCCCCGGTGGGATAATTTACCTGCGGAACTGAGGCCGGAGCAGGGATTGCTTAAGCTGCGCAAGGCCCTGGCCGGCTATGCCAACCTTCGGCCGGTAAAGGTTTTTCCCGGCCTGATGATGACATCGACCCTTAGGCCTGAGATTATCGAAGGCGTTGATTTTGTCGTGGTCCGGGAACTGACCGGCGGCATATATTTTGGCCGGCCAAGGGGCATCCGCGAGACGGCGCGAGGCCGCAAAGGATACAACACCGAAGTCTATCACCGCCACGAGATTGAGCGTATCGCCCGGTTTGCTTTTGCACTTGCCCGTCAGCGACGGCGCAAAGTCACTTCCGTGGACAAGGCCAATATTCTTGAGTCATCCATGCTCTGGCGTCAGACCGTGGAAGAAGTTCATCGGGATTTTACGGACGTGATTTTAAACCACCTGTACGTTGACAACTGCGCCATGCAGATGATCCGGAATCCAAAGCAATTTGATGTGCTGCTCACGAATAACATGTTCGGTGACATCCTCAGCGATGAAGCGGCCATGGTTTGCGGTTCGATTGGCATGCTGTCCTCGGCCTGCCTGGGCGGTCATACCGATCTTTATGAACCGATTCATGGCAGCGCACCGGACATTGCCGGCCAGGGAAAGGCCAATCCCTGCGCGGCAATTTTATCCCTTGGTTTGATGCTGCGGTACACGATTCATGACGAGCGGGCTGCATCGGCGGTCGAGCAGGCGGTGGACAATGTGCTGTGCCGGCAAGGCCGCACTTCGGACATCAGTGCGCCGGCATTGCCGGTGTTTGGGACCTCGGAAATGGGCGACCGCGTCCGGAACGAGTTCCAGGCGCTGATCAAAGTTGCTTGATATCCTTGCGCCGCCGGTTATCTTGCGTCTCAGTCGGATTCTTGCAACCAGGGCATCATCCTTCTTAATTGCCGGCCAACCTTTTCCAGCGGGTGCTGATCGGCCCGCGCCAGAAGTTTTCGGAAGCGGGCTTGATGCCGTTTGTTTTCCCGAAGCCATTCCCGGGCAAAAGTGCCGGTCCGGATGTCGTGCAGGATTTTTTTCATGGCCTTGCGCGCCGTCTGGTTGATAATTTTATTTCCCCGGGTTAAATCGCCATAAGCGGCCGTGGCCGAGACCCGGCGCCGCATACCACTGATGCCGTGAACCTGGATTAAATCGGTGATCAATTTCAGCTCGTGCAGAACTTCGAAATAGGCGATAGCCGGCTGATAACCAGCCTGGATCAGAGTATCAAAACCCGCCCGGATCAGTTCCGCGACACCACCGCAGAGCACGGCTTGTTCGCCGAAAAGATCGGTTTCGGTTTCTTCCTGAAAAGTTGTTTCGATCACACCCGCCCGCGTACCGCCGATGGCCTGCGCATAAGCCAGAGCGAGACGCCGCGCCTGACCAGTGGCATTTTGATGAACCGCGATCAGACAGGGCACGCCT
>CBFGIH010000180.1:0-758 GCA_965648775.1 Caldifarciminota bacterium
CCTGATCCGTAAACACAAGGATGCCACGGCCTTGCTTTCTTTGCCGTTTTTACTGTGTCTGATCGCCTCCGCCGCGCACCGGTATCCATTCGATGGCCGGCTGCTGCTGTTCACGGTCCCGGCTGCGGTGATCTTCATGGCAGCGGGAATTGGCTGGTTGATCGAACGGCCCGCTAATGTTTATAACGCCGTCGGCTGGGCCCTGGTCGCGGTCGTTATCCTGCCGGTTACGGGCCTGGCTTTGATCCGGTTAGTCCATCCCCGTCAACCCGAGGAATTAAGGCCCGTAATGCGTTATTTGCAGCAAAATTATCAGGAGCAAGATGTGTTCTACCTTTATTACGCCGCGGTCAATGGTTTTAACTATTACTGCCGGCAGATGGATTTTTATCCGGCAGACACCGTGGTCGGCGTCGAGGCGCGCGAACAGTGGGATCGGTACCTGGCGGACGTGCGGCGCGTGGCGGGGCGATCCCGCGTCTGGTTGGTTTTTTCGCACATCGCGGCCTGGGGTGGGATCGATGAAGAAAAAATTATTTTGGATTACTGGAACCGGCTGGGACACAGACTGAATTCGTTTCGGGCGCCAGGCGCTTCAGCATATTTATATGATCTGACCGGGCTTTGATCAGACCCAGCCCAGACGCCGGTACTCATCGTAGATCTTCTGCATCACCCGGCGCGGATTAACAAATTCCCGAACCCATTTTATGCCTTCGGTTTTTTTCTGCTGGCGGAGATTCGCATCGGTCAGAAGT
>CBFGIH010000180.1:768-3650 GCA_965648775.1 Caldifarciminota bacterium
CGGTCAGGTTGCGTTTGGTCGCATTGACAAACGGATGACCGCACAGCAGGGCTTCGTATTCGGCCGGCACCTCGGTGATGGTCGGGATGCCCAGGGCCAGGAACTCCAGGCCGCTGCGGCCATAAGCGGTGCCGCCGTAGTTGCCGACCTGGTCAATGCCAATGTCGCAGCCGGCTTTGCGCCTCATACATTCGTCGTGCCGGACACCTTCAATAAGCCGGAATTCAAATTTTATGGTTTTTCGCAATTTATCCACGGCCTTAAGGATCTCCGGCGTGCCCTTAACGTTCCGGCGCGTCGGCGAATGGCCGACAACCAGCACCTCATTTTCCGCGGTCCGGGGGGTGATCTTGTCCGCGGCAAACGGGATGGGTACGAAGATCAGGCCCGGATCAATTTTCGGGTGGTCAACCTCCGAAGTGAAACGGATGTCGGCGTATTCGCGCAGGTAGGGATTCATGCCCCAACGGCGCAGTTCGCTGCCGAAAAAATGGGTGACGATGTGCTTGCCGCGGGCTTTCAATTTTTTAAGAAACCGATCACCAAAGATAAAAGGCAGGTCTCCATCAAAATGGTAAACATCAAATGCTCCAAGATCAAACCGGCGCCATGCCTGGTGCAGGACATATTGCCAGATCAGATCGCGGCTGTGATAAAACAACCGGGAACGCATGCTCTGGCCGCGGATTTTAAGTGCCAATTTGTTATCCGGCACGACCACGTTGTCGTGGCCGGTCAGTCGGCGGAGGCGACGGACAAAAGGGGAATTGAATAAGGGATAATTAAGACAGATGCCGTTGGGAAAACCCAGTCGGGACGGAGTCATGGTGACCAGTTGCCCCTGATCGTGGAAATAGCCATGACCACGGCTGAGCAGGCCGGGCACATCCTGGAAATTTTCAAAAGCGAAATGTAAAACTTTCATTAGTGTTTATCGGGAGCGGATGTGGATAAAATAATCCCGGGGAAAGAAAAATCACGGTTAAGCATGAGCCTGAAGCAAGGCCGGATTTGACGTCACGCGCTGATTGTGGCTTTCAAACTGACGTTTATCGGTGTTTCCTGATACGCGAAATCAGACCGGGCTTTCTGGTTGTCACCGGTTAGTTCGACCTTGCCGGTCTTGATCCGGGTTTCATTCTTCGTCATGATCTGCCCGATCGCTTTAATCAGATCATTAACGACCAATGGCGATCCGCAGATGTTGACTGGCCCGTCGAGCTTTGTTTCCCGGATTTTAAGCAGCGGCTCGACCAGATCATCCGCAAAAGTCGGGGAGATGATACCGTAATCGGTTTCTTGCGCAGCGCCGGCGCGGATTGATTCAATTAACCGGTTGATATACCCGTCCACGCCCGGGCCGAAGGGGAAAAAGGCGCGAACGACCTTGATCTCGAACTGCCGGTAGAATCGGCTGAGGATCTCGGCCTGGAACTTGGTTGTGGCATAGAAATTCCGCGGATTGAATCCGGCATTTTCTTTGATGCCCCGGCCCTGACCGTAAACCTCACCGCTGGAGAGAAAGATAAACTGCTGGACATTGGTTTTCTTTGACCATTCCAGCAGTGCAAGGGTCGTGGACGTGTTAGCCAGAAAGACCCTGGGCATGGGCCCCTGATACAGGTCAAAAAGATGAAAGACATTGACCGCCTTGCGTGGCATGGCCTTTTCAATATTGCATTCCTGGTCAAAGCGGATAAATCCATACTTGAAATTGATCTTGCCCAGCATGGACATGGGTACTTCTTTGGGCGAAGGATAGATCGTATAGACCGGTTCACCTTTTTTTAATAACGCCTGGATTAGTTTTTCGCCGATGCCAAAGGGATTGGTGACGAGGTTGACGATCTCCATTTCGTATTATATGCATAAATTTTGCGGTCGTCAATATTTTAAATGGCAAGCCTGAGAAAAAATATTTTTAAAATTGTTATGGTGAGCCGAAAAAAATTATTATGTCTTAATGGTGATCAATGAAGGGCTGAAATTGCTTGCCATCATAATATCTTCTTGATTTCATCGATTAATAGTTTCTGGACTCGGTTAATTTTCCGGTCAATTATTGCCGGTACAATCTTTTGTCCGAAAAAAAGATTGGCAAGATTGTATTCCTTGATGCGGATCATCCTTCTGGTAAGATGATAATCAATGAGGGATGGTCGGTTAAAAAAAACCTGGGGTATATTCATTAATGCCGCTTCCAGGGAAGCCGTGCCTGAGCAGGTTATGAGAAAATCGCAATTTTTCATCGCCTGGTATCGTTGATGCAGGTTTGGATGGACAATTGAATTCATTGCGTCAGGCAAATCGTTTTTCTCATGTAAAATAATAACGTATCGACAATCATTATAATCCGCTTTAAGTCGATCCATGATCATCATAATTACAGGTATATTCCTCTTGATTTCTGATGCGCGGGAACCTGGCATGAAGCCAATGGTCTTTCTCATATCAGTCCGGATAAAGGGTTTTAAATGATCGATCAGAGGATTATTCACCATTCGGCAGGGAATTCCTAACCGTCGATAATATTCGTGCTCGAACGGGAAGAATGAGATGACAAGATCGACCCATTTCTTGATAAAAAATTTCCGAAAGTTACCCCAGGCCCAGATCTGCGGCGGCAGAAGATAAACGGTTTTAATGCCCAGCCTGCGCGCGTAACGGCATAGCAACAAGTTAACCCCCGGATAGGCAACGGCCATGAAGATATCTGGTTTTACCCGGTGCATTTCGCGCGCGAGGCAGCGATACATGGTCAGATTGCCCGCGGCGTTGGCAGCTGAGGCCGCAAAACCCAAGGACATCATTTTGCGGAAATCGGTAGTTAATTTCACGGCCACGCCAGCCATTTCTGGTCCGCCGATGCCGATGAAGCGCAG
>CBFGIH010000181.1:0-3613 GCA_965648775.1 Caldifarciminota bacterium
TTTTTACCGGCTTGAAACCAAGAAAGGCGTGGCCATCAGGCAGTTGACGGTTCTGCGGTAGTTGCCATCATCGATCGCTCAAGCGGAAATCAATCCCTGAAGCCGCATTTTACTCGACTGCGGCTGGCCCTGGATAAGCATCGTCTGCTGGAAAAGAACAGCCGAATGCTGGTCGGGCTTTCCGGCGGGATAGACAGCTGCGCGTTGTTATATTTGCTCGTCCGCTACAATGAAAAATATCGCCAGGGATGGGAGATCCGCGCGGCGCACATTGATCCTCAGTTTCCAGGCTGGAAGGCGGATTTAGTACGCGGTTTTGCCGAAAATCTCGGCGTGCCCTTCGACTATTTTCAATCGCCGATTGCGGCGCGCATCCGGGATCTAAGGCACCGCTGTTTTTTCTGCAGCCGGGAACGCCGCCGGCGTCTGCTGGAACTGGCGGAAGCTCAAAATATCTTCACGGTCGCCCTGGCTCATCACCGGGAGGATGTCGTGGAAACCCTCCTTTTAAACATGCTTTACAACGGCGAGATCGCGGTATGTCTTCCACGCCAGTCGGTGATTCACGGACGTTTCTATTTCATCCGGCCTCTTTATTATTTTACCAAGGAGGACATCCTTGAGCTGGATCGCTTCCTGCATTTTCCGCGCGATGTCAATGTTTGCCCTTTCGGTCATGATTCAAAAAGGGAGCGCGTCCGGACTTTTCTGGCCGAAATCCGGAAACAAAATCCGGCGGTTTACAATAATCTCTTCGGAGTTTTATTCAACATCAAACGGGAATACCTTCCGTAATTTGATCCCGGCTCGGGAAATTATCTGATATCGGGCTTGATTACAAATGCGTGCCGGCGGCTGTTTATCGCCGTCCGCTCGCGCAAGGAATTGCCCCCGATTGAAATTGGCGGTTTTCTCTAACGGGATAAAGATTGTTTACCCGAACGGAAACCGGACCAGCATTTCGTAGAGCGGTCCTTCCGGTCGAAGGGTTGATTTATACAAGGTGAAATTCTGGACAGTGAACGGTTCGGTCGCAAATTCTTGATCAAACTGCCCTCTGGGGCGCAGTGGTATCTGAGCGCGGCCAAAGGTGAGATGCGGATGGAATTTTTTTTCCTCGCGCAGGAAGTCATAACGGTATAATTCCTGATCCAGGGTTATAGCGAGTTTCGTTATTTCGGCGGCACCATTTTCTACCCCGACCCAGAGCACACGCGGCCGGTGCCGGTTGGGGAAACCGCCGATGCCGGCTAAGCGAACCAAAAATGGTTGCTGGTGCCGGGCGATATCCTTAAGGACCGGTTGGATCGCGTCAATGCGCCGCTCGTCCGCTTCGCCCAGAAATTTTAAAGTAATGTGCAGATTCTCCAGATTGACCCATTTGACCGGCAACGACTCGGCGCGCAGCGATTGGATAAGGGAAAAAATTGCTTCCCGCTGGGGCCGCGGCACTTCCACCGCGAGGAAAGTACGCACGGTGATCAACCTTTCTCGGACAGGCTTTGATTTATGAGCCGCAGCGCGGCGGCGCATGCCTGCTCCCGGATTGCGTGGCGCGATCCGCGGAAGCAGTAGTGTTTGATCAGGCTTGGGCCGGATGAAGCAACGGCGATGTATACCGTACCAACCGGTTTGTTCTTGGTACCGCCGTCCGGACCAGCAATGCCGGTGATGGCCAGACCGAGGCTGGTTTTGAAAAGACGGCGAATGTTTTTTGCCATCTGGCCGGCAATCTGGGGGCTGACCGCGCCATAGCTGGCAAGCGTTGAGGCCTTAATCCCGACCTGTTTGATTTTAACCTGGTTGGAATAAGCGATGATGCCGCCCAGGAAATACCGCGAACTGCCGGGAATGGCGGTGATCACCGAGGCGAGCATTCCTCCCGTGCATGATTCGCAGACACTGACCGTAAAATTATGCCGGATTAATTTTACTCCAATTTCTCGTGCCAGCAAAGATGTTTTCCGGTTAGAACAGGCCGGGGACATGAGGTAGGCGAAGAACCAGAATGACCAGGGTGGTATATACTGCGGCGCCGAGATCATCCAGCATAATGCCCCAGCCACCGGGGATTTTTTCCAGTCGGCGCAGGGGAAACGGTTTGATCACATCAAAAATCCGAAACAGGACAAAAGTGATAACCAGCGGCAACAGGCGGACGGGAGTGAAGTATAGGGGGAGCAGAAAACAGGCGTATTCGTCAACCACGACGGCGCGCGGGTCTTTGCCCATGATTCGGGACAAGGCGTGCGCGGTGAGGACGCCAAGGAAAAAAAGCAAAACGGTTACAAGGAGATACGCGGTAACCTGGGATTTAAGAAAGAACCAGACAGGTAGGCAAAGCAGGCAGGCGAAAGTGGCGGGCGCGAGAGGAATAAAGCCGATACCGAACCCCGTGGCGATCAGCAGCGTGATAATTTTCCACGAGCGGTCAATATGAATAAAACGCTCGCCGCGGCATCGGTTGTCCTCACCCGTCATGGCCTGGAGGCTTATTTCTTGGTTCGGCGTTGCGGAATCCGCAGTTCCCAGTCAGTAACCAGCGCGCAGACCACAAAGGTCGTGGCGTAAGTGCCAAATACGAACCCAACAATCAGGGTAAAAGCGAAATCAGCGATTACCGCGCCGCCCAGGAAATGAAGGAAGAAGAGAGTGATGATAACGGCACTACCGGTGAGAATGGTTCGAGAAAAGCTTTCATTGATGCTTAGGTTGATGAGATCAATCATAGGCGCAGAGCGTAATTTCCTGCGATTTTCCCGGACGCGATCGGAAATAACGATGGTGTCGTTGATTGAGTAGCCGAGGATGGTGAGCAGGGCGCCCACGATGGGGATCGTGAACTCGCGTCCGGTCAGAATCAAAGCGCCGATGGCGATGAGAATGGTGTGAATCAGGGCAATCGCGGCGGCCGTGCCGAAGCGGAAATCGAAACGAAGAGTAATATAGATTCCCATCAACACCACCGCGATGATAACGGCGAGGATTGTTTTTTCGGTCAGTTCGCGGCTGATTTTTGGTTCTACGGTATCCTTGGCGCGTAGAATCAGGGGATTATCCGGAAAGTGTGACCGCAGCTGGTTAATGAGAGCGTCGGCAAAGGCGTTCAATTCCTGTTTGGAGGATGAACGGATTACGAATTCATTGGTGCCGCCCAGTTTCTGAATGGAAGCCTGGCTTTGCCCGATGCCGGCCAGGGCATCGCGGACTTCGGCGACCTGCAGGGGTTTTTCAAACTGCACCCAGACCATGGCCCCGCCTGCGAAATCGACGCCGAGTTTTGGCTGCTTGAAGATGATCAACAAAAGGGAAAGAATCGTCAGGGCACCTGAAAGAAGGTAGCCGTATTTCCTGATGTTCATAAAGTTGAAATTAGGATTCTTGATCAGTTCCATAGCTATATCCTCAGCTTGGTTATTTCAATTTTGTGCGCAAAGAAATCAAAGATGGTTCGGGTCACGAAAACCGCCGTGATTAAGTTGAGCACCAGTCCAATCATCATCGTAAGCGCGAAACCGCGGATCGGGCCCGAGCCGATAACATACAGGACGATGCCGGTGATGATCGTCGTCACATTGGAATCGAAGATGGCCAGCCAGGCGCGCTGAAATCC
>CBFGIH010000182.1:0-265 GCA_965648775.1 Caldifarciminota bacterium
ATGAATTCACCCATGAACCGGCTGCTTTATCGTTTTCTGCATCCGGATTTTGGGGTTTTCCTGGCGCAGATCATTGCTCATCAATCCCGCCGGCAAAAAAGAAGTTCTTCGATTCAGTGCATGCTGGAGAGCTACGCCCGTCATCGCCTCAAAGAACCGGAACTGGACATCGTGATGCTGGCTCATTCCCATCAGCCGGTCATCCAGGAACCGCTGCCCGGCAAGTTCTACGTCAACACCGGCGACTGGGTCAGCCATTTTTCAT
>CBFGIH010000182.1:275-3611 GCA_965648775.1 Caldifarciminota bacterium
ACGCGGTCATGGACCAGGGGAAAATCAAGCTGGAGTATTACCGTAAATAAGTTAAACCGAGAAAAGGTGGTTTCTTTTTTACGGACAGGATTGCTGGTTACTTGAATTTTCCGGGTTGATTCGATATTAAGCGGTCACCAGCTAAACATTATTGACTTCGTTTAGCGAAACAATTTACGTAAGCGGTACCAGGGTGATGTGACGGACCGGATCTGGTTCCGTCGGTCGAAAACCGCCTGCCGGCCGAGTTCAACCAGTTCATCCAGCCGGGAAAAATCCGCCCAGTGGTAATCCGTGACCCGGGGCGTGATTACGAGATCGGCGTGCGCCAGGATTTTTTGATCCAGGCGGTATCGGGTATAAGCCAGGGCTGCGAGGTTTATTTTAAAACCCGTGTTCGGTATTTCGTCAAAACGCGGGATATTGCCCAGGTAAACCGCGATCACGGTCCGGACGCCGGTTTGTAACATCGGTTCCACCGGAATGTTGTTGGTTACGCCACCGTCGACAAGCACCCGCTGGCGGTCGGTGTACGGATGAAAGATGCCGGGAATCGCGCAGCTGGCCCAGACCGCATTGGCTAATAGCCCTTCCTGGAAAATAATTTCTTCTCCACTGCGGATATCCAGCGCATTGCAGAGAAAGCGGCATTTGAGATCGCGGAAGGTCAGGCGGTCAAAGATGCGATCAAAGATGAGCCGCGTATTTTCTGCCCGGAGATGGGCTTCGCGGAAGAGAAGACGGCCGTAATAGAATTTTTCAAAAATATCCTTTTTGAAACGCTGCCAGGCCGATCCGGCCGGTGCGTAAAAACGCGCCAGGTTTAGGCCACGAAATTCATCTGAATTCAGAATCGCCCGCGCTTGTTCTTTCAGGCCGGCCGCTGATCCGGTCCGGCAGTAAAGAGCACCGACCAGGGCGCCGATGGAGGTGCCGGCGATGAATTGGGGAATGACGCCGATTTCCTGCAAGGCCTCTAGGACGCCGATATGCGCCAGGCCGCGCGCCGAACCGCCGCTGAGCGCCAGTCCGATTCTGGTTCGCATCAGGATTTGCGTTTTTCTTTTTTGGTCAGACTCTGGGCAATCACAATGCGGTCGCGGCCGGTTTCCTTGGCCTGGTACAGGGCCCGGTCGGCTTTTTCAATCAAGTCCATGCGGGTCTTGGCGTCTTTCGGGAAATGCGCCAGGCCGATGGAAAGGGTGATCTTGATCCGCAGCTGGTTGAATTTTATATCGGTTTTCTTCAGATGGTCCTTGATCCGGACCGCGATTTCCGCGCCTTTTTTCAGATTGCTGCCGGGCAGGATGATGGCGAATTCCTCGCCACCGTAGCGGGCGCTGACGCCGGTCTGAAGGATCAACCGGCCCAGAAATTTCAGCACCTCATCGCCGGCCTGGTGACCGTAAGTGTCGTTGATGCGCTTGAAATGATCGATGTCGAACAGCATCAGCACCAGTTCTCGGTGCCGCTCCAGTTCCCGTTCCAGAATTTCCTGGAAATGCCGGTGATTGTAAAGGCCGGTTAAACCGTCGCGGATGGATTGTTCTTTCACCTGTTCGTGCAGCTTCGCCCGCTGCCAGGCCAGGGACAACTGCGAAGCGAGAATGTTAAGCGGTTCAATATCGTCTTCCAGAAATCGCTGTGGCCGATGATCTTCCAGCCAGAGCACGCCCAGGATATCGCTGTCTTCCATGACCGGCACGCCGATAAAGGAGCGGCTGTGCTGCCGCTGACCCTTTTTCAAAACCGTGAAATCGCCTTTGGTCAGATCGTCCTTAAGAATGACATTCTTGTGTCGGCCCACCAGGCCGACCAGGCCGTCATCCAGAGAAAATTTGGTGTGTTCCTTAAGATAAGTGGATTCCAGCACCACTCCCTGGTTGTTTAGTTCATCAATGGACGCGATTGATATGTCGTCGCATTTGATTTCTTCCTTGAAGTCCTTGACCGTGTCGCTGAGAATGGTGCGCAAATCCAGGCCACGCAAAAGTTTTTTTGCCACCTCGGAGATGGTCTGCAGGTAAAGTGATTCATTACGCTCTTTTTCGTACAGGCGCAGCATCCCCAGGATATACCCGATACCGTTGGCCGCCTGGTCAAACGCTTCCTTATCTTCTTCGGTAAACGACTCCGGTTTTCGGTCAATGACAAAAACCCCTTCAATATTATCAATCAGCATGATGGGCGCGATCATGACCGACGCGATGCTGAGTTCATGGCGGTAATAACCGAGTTCCTGGGGATTCTGGGCGAATTCCTTGATCAGGATGGATTTGCGTTCCGCGATGATCTGCCGGTAAATGCCGGCCCGCAGATCGATCGTGGTCTTCGGGCAGAAGAGTTCGGAACGGGAAAAACCCTGGACCATGACCAAATTTTCATTGTAGAGGGCGAAGACCGCCGTGGTGTGGGCTTTAAAGATATGATGGATGAACTTGACATAATACAGCAGGGGGCGTTCAATTCCCCGGTGACGGTCGATCTCCCGCACCGAAGTGGTCAGGGCTGGTTCTTCAAAAAGCGCCGGGCTGAAAAACTGTTCCCGGGTTTCGTACTTGAGCAGGGAGCGTTTGAGATATGACTCCAGGCTGTTCCATCGCCGCTGGATCAAGCCGGCGGCCGCGGCGGCGGCCGTCAGTGATGCCAGGCCGAGCAGGGATAAATCATGCTTCAGGTAGCCGGCGCTGAGTTCGATGATCACCAGCAAACCGGCGACCAGAGCATAACGGGGAAGTCGTTCCCGGGAGCAGATGACCACCAGGACCGGGAAATAAAGGGGAAAGATCGGAGACGACTGGCCGCCGGTGATCTGGAGGGCAAGATTAACCGCGGCCAACACATAAAGCGAGTGCCGGAAAGTAATTCTTTTTTTGATGCCATATAAGACCAATATCGCCAAGACGGCAAAGAAAATGGGGTAGATAAACGGAGCAGTTACCTGCTTATGAAATATTCCCAATCCGGAGGCAATCGCGTAGGCGGTGATCAAAAAGAAGGAGAAAACAGTTCCCATAATTTTTTAAATAAAAAACCGCATAAAACTATTCTTCAATCTTAACCGGGCGCGGCCCATTCATTCCCATTCGATTGTGGCCGGCGGTTTTGAAGAGATATCATATACGACGCGATTTATGCCCTTGACTTCGTTGGTGATGCGGCGAGAAACGCGGGCCAGGAATCGATGAGGTAGTCTTGCCCAGTCCGCGGTCATACCATCTTCGCTGGTCACGGCCCGGATCGCGCACACGGAATCAAAAGTCCGCTTATCACCCATCACGCCGACGCTGCCCAGCGGCAGCAGGACCGCGAAGATCTGCCATATTGTTTTGTAAT
>CBFGIH010000183.1:0-781 GCA_965648775.1 Caldifarciminota bacterium
AATATCCCGGTAAAGAACATTTATCCGGTCGGTCAGATGTTCAATGCCGCTCATAATCGTGCCAATATTCTCCGTGGCGGCATCAGCTTCATTCTTGCCTTCGTTGGAAAGCGCCAGCATCCGGTCAAAACCGGTTTTCGAATGCAGGGCCGTTTCCACCGTGTCCTGGGCAATATTTTTGGCGTTGCGGGCGTCTTCCAGAATTTTATAGATGTCTTTGAGCTGGGCACTGGAACTCTGGGCAATGTTCTGCACCGTGGCCGTGATTTCTTCAGAAGCGGCAGTTAATTCCTCAGCGACCGAGGCCAGATGATTGGATTGTTCGCTCAATTTTGGGGTAGCCAGGGTCACTTCCCGGATGATTTGAGAAAGAGTTTCAATAAAGTTGTTGAACCCGAGTGCCAGGGAGCCGATTTCATCGCGCCGGAAATAAGGCAGCCGTACGGAAAGATCGGACTTGCCGGTGCCGATGGCGTTCATCTCGCTGGCAACCTGGGAAAGCGGCCGAATGATCTGCCGGGAAAGAATGATCGAAACCATGAGCACGATGAGGATAATGAGCACGCCAAACATCAGACCGCGGTTTAAAGATCGGTTAATCAGTTTCTGGAGATTAGCGGTGGATATGCCGATTCTAACCATGCCGATGATTGAACTCTGCCCCAGGGCTTCCAGCACGGTTAATTCTGGGTTCCGCCGCGCCACGGGCGCGTAGAAATCATAGACCGCACCGGTGCCGGTGTAAAATCCCACTTTATTTTCGCGGAGTCGAGCAACCTGC
>CBFGIH010000183.1:791-3601 GCA_965648775.1 Caldifarciminota bacterium
TCGGCGGTCAATTCGGGATCGATCCCCTCTTCCTTGATAAAAGTCGTGATAATATGACCCAGCGAATCGTAAATGGCCACGTACTTGACATCTTCTTCCTGGGTCAAGGCCATGATCGGCAGGTAAAGCATTCTTTCGTCATTGGCTTCAATGCCGGTTTGACAGTTGAAGGAAAAATCCTTGGTTAAAGCGTTGCCGTTACTGATGAATTCATTCCTGGTAATTTGCGATGTTTGATGGTAGAAAAAGACCAAAAAGACCGCGACGATCAATATGGACAACGTTAAAAAATAGGTCAGGATGCGCAGCTGGAGTCCGCCGAAGAAGCGAAGCATATATCGTGTGAAATTATATTTGTAATATCACTTAAGTCAAGAGGAGGATTGCGTTACCTGCCGACCGGCGCTGACGCCGGCCAGATAACCGGTCGTGAACGCGGCCTGCAGATTGTAGCCGCCGGTGGCGCCGTCAATATCCAGGATTTCACCGCAGAAATAAAGGCCCCGGATAATCCGGGATTCCATGGTTCGGGGATCAACGGTATTGACATCCACCCCGCCGGCCGTGACAACTGCTTCCGCGATCGGGCGCAGGGTGCGGATCCGGATCCGGAAATCCATCAGCTGCGCGGCCAGGGCCTGACGCTGGCCACGCGTGATAGCTGATCCCGGCACGGTTGGTTTCAGCTGAGCCCGGCGGACCAGCTCGGCAGCGACGACTGCCGGCGCTAACCGGCACATGATCCGGCTGACCTGCTGCCGGCCGTGCGCGGCGAATTCCCGCTGCAGCCGTCGGTCTACCTGTTCAGCGCTTAAAGCCGGTTTAAAATTGATGGCCAGTAAAATACTCTGACCGCGCTCCAGCCTCTCCCCTATTTCCTTGCTGATTGAGAGAATGATCGGACCGGAAACACCGGTGTGCGTAAAGAGCATGTCGCCAAAAATCCTGCCCACCGGCTGACCGGCGGCGATGATTGTCAACCGGACATTTTTGAGCGACAGGCCGGCCCAGGATCGAAACTCACGCTCGGCGGTCTCCAGTGGTACCAGGGCTGGTTTTAAGTCAATTATTTTGTGCCCGGCTTCCCGCGCCCAGCGATAACCGTCGCCGGTTGAGCCGGTGGCGGGATAAGACAAGCCACCCGTGGCGACGATGACCGCGTTTGCCGCCAGTTCAGTGCCGGTGGTTGAGACCACGCCGGTCACCGCCTGCTGGTTGATGATGATCCGCTGCACGGGCCAGTTTTTGCGCACCTGCACCCGTCCACGCCGGAGTTCATTTTCCAGACAGTGAACGATTGTTTCGGCGCGGCCCGAAGCCGGAAAAACACGTCTCCCCCGTTCCACAGTAATCGCCACGCCCCGGCGGCGGAAAAAATCAATCAGCTCCGTGTTGAAAAAGCGGGCAAAGGCGTTATAAAGAAAACGACCGGTGGATCCGTAGTTTGCCATAAAATCTTCAATTTCACCCTGGTTGGTGATATTGGCGCGTCCCTTGCCCGTGATGCGCAGTTTATTTCCCAGTCGCCTGGTTTTTTCCAGCAGAATCACCAGCGCGCCGGTGCCGGTGGCGGCAATGGCCGCCATCATGCCCGAAGCGCCGCCGCCGACCACGACCACGCGATCCATGTCACTGCGCCCGACGCAGCAATTGCCGAAGCGTCGCCACCGGTAGTCCCACAATGTTCGTGTAACTGCCGCGGTGCCGGGCAATCAACCGGCGGCCCCGGCCCTGAATGCCATAGGCGCCAGCCTTGTCCAATGGTTCGCCGGAGGCGATGTACCGTGTGATGTCCTGCGGAGAAATTTTTTTCATCCAGACCCGGCTGGCGGCGGTGGCGAGAAAACAACGTTCGTCTCTGGTCCGCATCAAGCATATTGCCGTGATCACCTGATGGCTTCGGCCGCTCAAACGCCGGAGAATTTCGGCGGCATGCCGTCGAGATCTGGGCCGGCCGATGATCTGTCCCTGGTCATCAATGACCGTGTCCGCGGCAATGATCAACGCCGGCGGCTTTTTGTGCGTCTTGAACTTTTCCCAGGCTTGCCGGGCCTTGGCTTGGGCCATGCGTCGGACAAACGCGCGCGGCGTTTCTCCCGCCCGGGGTTTTTCCAGAATCCGGCTGGTCCAGGTTAAAAAATTACGCCGCGGTAAAATCCGGGTCAGCAATTTCCGGCGCCGGGGAGAACGCGATGCCAGCAAAATCCGCATGCTCAAAAAATCTGGAAAGAAACGCACTCGGTGTGACCGGCGCCGGTCACTTCCAGCCGGTGCTCTCCCGGCAAGGGCGGCCAGTCCAGCGTGTACGGGTAAAAAATCCGACCGAGGGGTTCCTGGTCCATCATAATTTTCAAGCCGCCCAGATCAGACAAGGCCTGAATTCGAATCGGGATCGCCTGATTGCGCCTTGAAACCTGGGGATCAATTTTAAAAATGTCACCATCGCGGGGATGAACGATAATGAAGGGATGCTCCGGGTCAGGTTGAACGCCGGCCGAACCATAATAGGCAAGCCGGGGGCTGGCCGACCGGCACATTGAACAGAGCTCGGTCGGTTCGGTGCCGGGCAGGAAGAGTTCGTCAATCTGGACCGGACACTGATCCGAAGCGAGCATACCGCTCCGTCCGCAGATTTTGATCTTTTTTAAGCTGGGCATGGCGGCGAAACGGCACGGCCGGCCCGCGCGGTGGAGTTCGATCATGATGTCGCGGAACAAAGGCGCCGCGCCGGTCACGCCCGAAACTCCCTGCATGGCTGATCCATCAAAGTTGCCGGCCCATACGCCGGTGACATATTCGGTGGTATAACC
>CBFGIH010000184.1:0-3593 GCA_965648775.1 Caldifarciminota bacterium
GCTTACGGCTGCGACACGGTTTACCTGCAGGACCATACCAGCGGCCACGCCCCAAATGTCGTGGCGGTCAAACGAGGCGTGCTCTACCCGGATTCCATCTACGCTGTCATCTGCGGTCATTTTGATTCCTACTCTTACGGCGGCCAGAACAACGCGCCGGGCGCGGACGACAATGCCAGCGGCACGGTCGCGGCCATTGAGGCGGCGCGGGTCATGCAGGATTACGATTTTGAATATTCGGTCCGTTATCTCGCCTTTTCCGGCGAGGAATTCGGTCTTTACGGCAGTGAATACTATGCCCAGCAAGCCTATAACCACGGCGACGCCATTCTCGGTGTGTTCAACGGCGACATGATCGCTTATGTTGATCACCTGCCGGAAAGCCTGGAAGTGATCGCCCGGGTCGCCAATCCACCCTGCGAACCCCTGGCCGATTTTTTCATCGCCTGCGCCGACACCTACACTACCCTGCTCACCCATAAACAACTGACCAGCAACTGGCAGCCCTCGGATAACCAGTCATTCCTGGACTATGGTTATCCGGCACTTTTACACATCGAGGATTTTTATCCGAGCAATCCTTATTATCACTCCGCCGGCGATTCAATCGGTGCTGGTTATAATAACAACGCTTTCGCCACCGAGGTGACCAAAGCGGAAATCGCAGCCCTGGCCACCATGGCGCGGCCCTATGCCATCACCGTGGAAGAATCGTCAACTCCGACAAACCCAGTTCCAAGCTGGCCCATCAAAATCATGCCCAATCCGTTTCAAAACGAAGTTCATTTCACGGTTGGCGATGCCGGCGGCAAGATAAAGAATTTAACGCTGAAGATCTATGACGCTGCGGGCCGGCTGGTCAAGGACCTGTCTTCGGGGGTTTTCGGAAATCCTGGCTCCTGGAACGGAACCGACGAAAACGGCCGCCCGGTTCTGCCAGGGGTCTACTTCCTGCGGCTCGCCGCCGCGGGTCAAGTTCAGACCCGGACCCTCATCAAGAGCCGGTAAGGCGGTGCAACTTATATCCAGCGCCGATACACCCTGGTTACAGTTTTTTATTATGCTTGCGGGTCTAATCTGATAAATGGCTTTCTGTTTCTAAACCCAAAGGAGGTACGATGAAAGTTAAAAAATGGGTTCTGATGTTAATGCTGCTGGGAACCTTCGCCGGCTTAAACGCGGCGACCCGCGTGGTCATGTGCGAAGAGTTCTACATGGCGACCTGACCGACCTGTCCCTATGCCAGCAGTCTGCTGGACAGCATCTGCATCACGGAACGACCGACCACCACGACTCTGGTCGAGTTTCACTCAGTCTCCGGTAATTTCGGCTATTCGCCGCAGGCCGCCGCGCGCACGAGTTTTTATGCTTTTGCCGGCTATCCTTCGCTTTTTCGCGACGGCAAAGATATCTGGTCCGGTTCCTCGCCCCGCGATTGGCGGGATTCGGTCAATGCCCGCGCTTTGCGGCCGGCGCCCGTGACCATGACCATTGCCGGTTCTTATAACCCTGCCACCAATCAGGGCACGGTCACGATTTCGGTCCGCAATGACTCTTCGGCCACGATCAGCAACTCCCGGGTTTACATTTGCATTACCGAGGATAGTTTATACAACGTCGATCCCAATGGACACGCCTGGCACAATCACCTGTTTCGCACCTTTCTGCCCGACCAGAACGGCGACACGGTCACGGTTGGTCCGGGCCAAACCAGATCAGTCACCAAGAGTTTCACGATTGACGCTGCCTGGAATGAAAACCGCTGCTCCATTGCCGCCTGGTATCAACAAAGTTCGGGCGTCAAGGACGTGTTCCAGTCCGGCGGCCGCAAAGTCATGAGCCTGGTGCCGATTGAAGAAATGGAACCGGCGCCCGTCTCGGGCTCGCCGATCGCCCGCCTGCTCAACAATCCCTGCGCATATCAGGCCCGCCTGCAGGTTAACCTGCCGGCTGGTTCGGCTTATGAACTATCAATCTTTGACAACCTGGGCCGATTGGTCCGAACCAGCACCGGAAGCACACGCCAGGAACGGGATATCATCTCCTGGAATCTCCGGGATGATCATAACCAGTCCGTAGCAGCCGGTGTCTATCTCTATCGGTTCACCAGCGGCGCGCAGCGCGCGGCGGGATCAATCATCGTCCGATAAACAAATAGCTTCAGACAACCGCGGCGGCTGATGAGAATCAGCCGCCGTTCTTTTTTTAATCTTTCATTCTCCCCTCTTACGGAAGAAAGTAAATAAGTTCTAATTCTGCTCGGCCTTGACTTTGGCGGCGGAACCAATAAAATACGCGATGTCGCGGTTCTTTGCTCCCAGGTTCCTCCTCTTCCTAACCATCATCGGGTTGGTAACCGCCTCCCTGACCAGCGCCGATTCGATCCCGACCAATTATTTCTATCACGATCTGCCTTACGGCTCGCAGGCGAATTTCACGCCGCTTAACGTCATCATCAACGGCGGTTATGGCATTCTCCAGATACCATACTATACTAACGATGAATACCAGCGTCGGATTTTCGCCTTTCCCTATAACCAGTGGGCGCGCAATGTCTGGCAGACGGTCGGGCATCCCCTGCGAACGCTCGATGAATTCGGCTGGCAGCGCTTTTTAACCTCGGAAATTCTACCCCTGACCCTGCTGGAAAACAACAACCAGTGGGTGCCGAATTATTTTTTGCACACGATCGCGGCCGGCATGCTATCGCGCGCAACTGAAGAATGGTTCCGGCATCAGGGCCTGGCCCGACCGCGCGCCTGGTCGATCGCGACCATGGTGGTCTATCACGGATTGAGTGAAATCGTTGAAAACCGGGGAAACACCGCCCTCACGGTGGACCACCTGGCTGATCTTTACATCTTTGATCCCCTGGGCATCATCCTGTTCACCAGCGACCGGGTATGCGGCTTTTTTTCCCGGCACCTGCATCTGGCCGAGTGGTCCATGCAGCCGGCCGGCAACGTGGTCACGGGTAACCTGGAAAACATGGGGCAATTTTATGTGGTCAAAATATCCCTGCCCGGGATCAGCCGCTGGCAGGCGTTCATTCATTTTGGCCTGCACGGCATGGCTGGTTTTTCCCGCGATCTGGCTTCGGGCCGCGCCCTGTCCGCGGCGGCCGGATTCATGGTTGAGGACCTGGTGCCGGTTGAAGCTGATGATCCGGAGCACGTGCTGACTGGCGTCCTGACCTGGCGCGCCGGCTTATTTTACGACCGGAACAATTCCCTCCAGGCCTCTTTGCTGATTTCCAATGTGCCCCAGCGCCGGCTGATTTTTAATCTGTATCCCAGCGCCTGGCATATCGGCCCGGTCCAGCCGGGCATTTTTCTCATGGGCACTCATGAATGGACCGTGGGCATCAGCATCAATCTTGTTTCCTTTGGCCTGGCGGCCAGCAACAAATAAGAAAAAGTTGTAACCGCTTTTTGAAAAACGGTTAGTGGTGAAAAAGCCGTACGCCGGAAATGGCCATGACCATGCCGTATTCGTCGGCCGCGGCGATTACATCCTCATCCTTGATCGAACCGCCGGGTTGAACCACGTAGGTCACGCCGCTGCGGCTGGCGCGGTCAATATTATCCCGGAAT
>CBFGIH010000185.1:0-3587 GCA_965648775.1 Caldifarciminota bacterium
ATTCCAGAAAGTTTTATCGCCCATCCCGCGCCGACCGCGATGCCGACAAACCAATATTTGAGCCAGCCGCGGCCCGGCTGGCTCATCAGCCAGAAGACAAATACCGCGATCGCGGCGGTGTAGATCTCGCGCTCGTAAATGTGGTAACGGGCAAGAAGGCACGAACCGCTGAACACCGCGGCCGCGGTCAGACCCGACCACTGGTCCAGCAATCGGCGAGTGAAATCAAAAAGCATGATCCCGGCGCCGGCCATGACTACGGCGCTGGCGATTTCCGGCACCCGGTAAGTGACGCCGAACACGCCAAACATTAAACTCAAAAGCGCTTCAAAACCAGGAGGGTGAACAAATAACAAATCAAGGAAAGGACGTCCGCCCGCATGCAGGGCAAAACCGTGATACAGGTAAGCACTGTCCTCAAACCAGGCATAGGGATAAAACAGGCGCGCCAGCCGGGGTCCAGCGCAGACAGCGATCGCCGATAACCAGAACAATAATTCCCGGCGGCGTTGATTCATGAAATCAGGATTGTGAAAGTTTTTTCATTACCGCCAAATAGAAAAAATCGGCGGACGCGCACAAAACTTTGTGCGATAGCCCGGTCAGCCACCATTGCAAGACAGCGTGACCAGACCCAGCAATAAGATAATAACGGACCCAAAACGTCTTAATCTGGATTGTTGCATAATCGGCTCCTTTCTGGTCATTAAATATCTGGAGTATAACAGACCAGCCCGCTTTGTCAATGCCGTGGGACAGAAAAAATGCCGGAGGCATTGCGCCTCCGGCATTGTGAACAAAACCGCGCTCGTTTACTCCAGTACCACTGCCTTGTCCTGGAGCACGCTGGTTCCGACGATAAGACGGACCACATAAATACCGGGGCTGACCGTGCGGCCCTGATCATCCCGGCGGTCCCAGGAAAGAACCTTTTGACCCGCGGTTTGCTGACCAACATCCAGGGTCCGGACCAACCGGCCCGTTGCATCAAAAATCCGGCAGGCAACCGAAGCGGATTTAGTCAGCTGGTAATAAAACATCGTTGTGCTCCGGAACGGATTAGGATGAATATTGAGGGTTACTTCGGAAACAACCTTGCTGCTGCCTGTTTCTTTAACTTCTACTCCGTAGAAGCCGGCGAATTTGGATATCGCCGCAGGGCAGCTGCTTCAAGTCCCGTACTGGAAAAGGTTGACCCAGTAGTTTCCGTTGCGCGGATCGAACTCCACACCCCGAATGTTCATGCTGTCGTTCGGCGTGCACCGGAAAAAATTCACGATCGCGCCGGTCTGAGGGTTCAGGGCAAAGATACCCGCGCTGTCCAGGGTACTGGAGGAATTGAAGAAGGTGTAGGCGTTGAGCAGTACCGCGGGATTGCCGCCCGCGGCCGGCTGGTAAGCCAAGCCCCGCGGCCCATACCAAGCTGTTCCCGGATGGTTCATCTGCCGGATCTGATTGCCCAGGGTGTCGAACACGTAGATATACGCCTGCGCGCCGCCGGTCGAACGGCGGTCCGCGACGTATAACTGCCGGGTATTGGAATCCCAGGCCAGACCCGTGGCGTAATCAAGCACCGGTAGATTGATGGTCCGCAACACGGCGCCCGAGGTGTTGATCTTGTAGATGCGTTTGTACATCTGATTGAGCACCCAGAACGTGTTGTCGTAACTGCAGTATTTCAGGTCCACGCAGGCGCTGTCGTTGTTGGGCGTCGGAATCGTACCGTAGGAAGTAATCAGGCTGTCCGAACTCACGATGTAGATCAATCGGGTGTAGGCCTTGCAGAAATAAACGCGGTTGTTGCTGGGATTGTAGGCGATGCCGTAGTTGCTCTGAACCGGATTTTCGGTCAGCCACAGCCGCTCGCCGATTCCCCAGAGCAGGGATGGCACCACGGCCATGATGACCAGCGTCAACAAGATTATTTTTCTGTTTCTCATCTAACCTCCTTTCTTGCCTCTTTGATTTTGTTTATATTATAGGAACCGGGAGTATTGAAAAAGTAACAGAACCAGCAACCCGAATCCTATACTTAAGTTTACTTAAAAACACCCATCTGGTCAAGAGTGGTGTCGCACGGTTGACTTGCCGCTGGTTCTGTTTATACTAGCGCATGCCTTTGTTCATGACCGGTACGATCGCCAATACCGCCACGGTCATCGGCGGTAGCCTAATCGGCATGATCTGCCGTCAACGTCTACCAGAAAGAATCAAGCAGGTAGTCATGACCGCGCTCGGTTTATTCACGCTTTTAATCGGCGTGAAAATGGGCCTGCTGATTCAGAAGCCATTGGCGGTTATCCTCAGTTTAGCGGCGGGCGGCATAGTCGGTGAATTGCTGCGGATTGAAGACGGGCTCGCCGCGCTCGGCCAAAGGCTAAAGACCCTTACCGGTCAGACTGGAGCCGCAAACTTTAGCCAGGGTTTCATGTCGGCCAGCGTGCTGTTTCTGGTCGGCCCCATGACTATCATCGGCTGTCTTCAAGACGGTCTTGCCCGCAACCCGGAACTGCTTTTGATCAAATCCCTGATGGACGGCATCTCATCGGCCATCCTTGCCTCCCTGCTGGGTGTCGGGGTGCTGTTTTCGGCCCTGGCGGTCCTGGTCGTGCAGGGTTTGCTTACCTTGCTGGCCGGCCAACTGGAATTTCTATCCCACGCTTATTACCTGAATGATTTCACGGCCGTCGGCGGCATAATGGTCATCGGCATCAGTATCCGCCTGTTAGGCCTGAAGGACATCAAGGTCGGCAATTACCTGCCGGCGCTTGTCTTCGTGGTTTTATTTCTGTTGATCTGGAGCCTACGATGATTGAAAAATTCTTTTCTATCAAACAAACAATTTTGAAGCGTGGTTATTCCACCCTGCTGGCGGTACTGGTGTTGCCGGTAATGGTTTTCAGTCAGGATATGATGCCCGCTGCTACGCCCGGTGCCGAGTCGGATACCAGTCACCGTTTGGACACCTTAATCCACGGCGGCATACCGGCGATCCGCGACACCGTGGTCCGGCCGGTAAATACCGGTTACGAACCAGGATACGATGCGGGCTGGCTTGCGGGCAAACAACCTGACGAGCGTCAATGGTTTCGAACCGGCTGCGGCTGTGGCACCCTGGTACCAATCATTGGCATGGCTGGCGCGTACGTGTTTGCGCGCAATGCCGGCGACGAGCCGCCGACACTACCCGAAGGTGATTCGCTGTACCGACAGGGCTTCGCGCACGGGTACCTGGCTGCGAGCCGCGATAAAAAAGGATCAGCCGCCCTCACCGGCGGCTTGATCGGCACGAGCGTCACGGTCGGCGCGGCGGCTTTGTATTTTCTGGTTGTCCGGCCCCTGTTGAATAATATTGATTGGCCGGAATTCTAAGACGCGGGTGGGCAGGACAATCAACCCTCACGCCCGGCGCCGGAAACCCTCTCCCAAAATTTCGTAGACATCCGTGAGAATGATAAAGGCCTTGCGGTCAATGCTTTTCACCAGGGACGTGAAAAACGTTGTTTCTTTTTTGGTGATCACGCATAAAATTACCGGCCGTTTTTCTTTCGTGTAAGGCGAAAATCCGTCAAGAATGGTCACGCCGC
>CBFGIH010000186.1:0-3584 GCA_965648775.1 Caldifarciminota bacterium
GTCGTTAGTGGTTCTGGTCACCTCTTATTTATTGATACGCGTCCGCGTAAAAATTTCGCACGCAGAAAAAGAAAAACTCAAGGCCAAAATCAACGAGCTGGAAGATAAAATCAACAGCATAACCACCAGGCAGTAATCATAAGGTAATATTTACTTCGTAGTGCCAACCACCAATTTCCGTAAGCAGTAATTCATATAAGAGTAGACAGTGGTTAGTCCACTGTCGCATATTTCCATTTTAAGACACAGTTCTTGCATGCACGTTATTAAACATTTTTGCATATGCAATCTTTTTTTGAAAAGATAAAAATTCAACCAACATAAAACTACCGAAATACAATAATAAACCATGATTAGAGAAGATCATTTTCCCCCTTGACAAAAATTAAATTATATGTAAAATGGGATGAAATGGGGAAAAATGGGAAACATTAGATTTCGGGGTTTCTTCAAACATGCGCTTGACGACCGAAAGCGACTGGCGATCCCCAGTCAATTTCGGCACGTGCTCATTCATGAATCAGAAGGAAAGCTGATCATGACGCCGGGCTATGACCGCGAAATATCTGTTTATGCCCTTCGCACCTGGGAAGAATTCGAAAACCAGCAGATACTTTCTCTGTCAATGGATCGCGCCCAGGCACGTCGTTACCGCCGTCATTTCACTTTCGGCATCAAAGAAGATGAACTGGACGGACAGGGGAGGATTTTGATTCCAGATTTTCTGCTGGAACATTCGGGCATCACCAAAGAGGTGATGGTTATCGGTGAAATTGATTATTTCACCCTGTGGTCCCCGAATCAGTATGAGTTGATCAAACAGGAATCCATGGCGAAATACCAGGAAGATGCAGAATCCATTGAAAATTTAAGGAGGCGACATGAAGGTCCAAATCGTTGAGGGTCTTAAAAACAAGAAGGTTTCGTTCTTTTTGCCCAGCGGCGAAATAAACGAGACGGAATTCGCCGCCATCGGCGAAAAGCTTAAGGGTATGATTGAAGCCGGAGACTTCAATGTCATTGTTGATCTTTCCCGGGTTACGCACATGAACTACAAAGTGGTGGGTGAGCTCATCGAGTTTCAGAAAAAATTCAAAGAATTCGGCGGCGACATAAAACTGGTGAACGTTTCACCCTATCTCTATAATATTCTCCGGCTCTACGGTTTCTATCCCTTTGAAATTTATCCTTCGAAACGCGCGGCGCTGAAAAGTTTCTGTTAGTCCGTTCTCGGCATGGAAGTTATTTTCCATCAGCCGGTATTGTGCGCCGAAGTCCTGAACGGACTCAATCTTCACGACAACGCAACCGTTTATTGCGATTGCACGGTGGGCGGGGGCGGTCATCTTAAGGCCATGGCCGCGGCCACGGTGACCGCCCGTTTCATAGGGCTGGATTGGGATCCGGAAGCGCTGGTTTACGCGCGTGAAACCCTGCGCGACCACCAGGCGCGCATCACCCTGGTGGAAGAAAATTTCTCAAATTTAGGTTTAATCCTTGATCGTCTGGGCGTTCACTACTTAGACGGTGTTCTTTTTGATCTGGGGGTTTCATACCATCAGCTGAAATCGCCCGGCCGGGGATTTAGTTATGCGAATGACGGTCCGCTATCAATGCGTATGAGTCCCGGAGCCGCCGAGGTTCGGATTGCCCTGCGGCAGGCGAAGTGCAATGAAATCGTGCAGGTTCTGCGTCGCTATGGTGATGTGCGAAATGCGCGCCGCCTGGGAGAATTGATTTATGAGCACCGCCACCGGCTTCAATCCACCTTTGATCTGCGGAATCTCATTGAATCATCCGTGCCGGCCCGCTTTTTGACAAAAAATCTTCACCAGATTTTTCAGGCCCTGCGAATATGGGTGAATAACGAACTGGATAATCTGCAGGCGGGATTGGCGGCGGCGGTGCCGCGCTTAAAAAAGGGTGGCCGGATCGTAGTCATCTCCTACCATTCCGGCGAAGACCGGATCGTCAAACAGTTTTTCCGGAACCAGCAGATGAAGGGACAGCTGCGACGGCTCCATAAAAAAGTTTTAAAACCGGACGCCGGAGAAGTAAAGCGCAATCCGGCCAGCCTCAGTGCAAAAATGAGGATTGCCGAGCGATGCGCTTCGTAATTATTTTTTTCATAATTATCGCTTACCTCTTTTCCGTGGTTTACATCGAAAGCGAACTGGTTAGATACCGTCTTCGTCGGGAATTGCTCCGCAACCGCCAGCAAGAACTGATGAACCGGCAGCAGGACCTTGATTCGCGGCTGATGCAGATCTCCAACCTGGCCGTGATCGAGGAACAAGCTCGGGCGCGGAATTTCGTTTTTCCCGGACCGGCTGATATCCTCGGAGTTATCCGATGAAGCGGATCAAAGTTTACAACGCCTGGCTGTTTTTTGTGTCCCTGGTTTACTTTGGTTATATCTTTTACATCCAGTGTCTGCGCAATGGGCATTATCAGCAGATCGCGCGGCTGGAACATGAAAAAAAGATGATCATCTGCGGCACTCGCGGCACGATCTACGACCGTAATGGCATGGTTCTGGCATCCTCGCAGCCATCCTTCACGATTTTCTGCACCCCCCGCTATTCAAAGGCCAAAAAAATCCTTGCTCAGGAATTGTCTTCAATTTCCGGAAGGCCCGTGGAACAGCTGCAGCGCCTAATTGCCGACGACAAATTTTTCTGGGTGGCGAAAAAGGTTAGTCCGGAAGAGAAAGACCGCTACCTGGCGCTTGGTGATCCCAGCATCGGTTACACGCACGATCTTAAGCGCATGTACAACCTGCCGGAAATCTTTGGCAGTTTAATCGGGATCTGCGGCGCCGATAACAAGGGACTGGAGGGTCTTGAACTCCAGCTGAATCGTTTCCTCGCCGGTCAATCCGGCTTCGTCATCTATCAAAAAGATCCGACCGGCGAAATATTTCCATATCATAACTATCCGGAACGGAAACCAGCGCCCGGCAGTGATGTTTATCTGACCATTGATCTCCAGCTGCAGGCGATCCTTTATTCCAGTCTCAAGGATTGTCTGATCCGGGAAGAGGCTCAGGCCGCAGCCGGGTTGATTGTCAATCCCCGGACGGGTGAATTATTGGCCCTGGTTAATATCGGCCGCAACGGCGATGAACGCAACCATGCCCTCTGCGATGAATTCGAGCCGGGCTCCACGTTCAAACTGGTGACTCTCGCCTATGGTTTGATGCACGGCTGGCGGGAAGAAACCATGATCGGCACCGAGGGCGGTAAGATTTCCGTGAGCGGTTACCGGATCAATGATTTCAAAGATTACGGAACGGTCAGCCTTCGCCAGGCGATCGCCCATTCCAGCAACGTGGCCATGGTCAAAATATCGCGCGGTTTCGACCGGGAGAAATTCGCTCTGCTGATCCGCGATTTTGGTTTTACCCAACCAACCGGGATTGAATTACCGGGGGAGGTGCGGGGAACCCTGCCGGATGTGGAGCGCATGAACGAACTCGAGTTTGCCACCCTATCTTTTGGTCAGGGATTGACCTGCAATCTTATGCAATTGGCGTTCGCTTATCAAGCGATCGCGAACCGGGGAGTATTGTACAAACCGGCTAT
>CBFGIH010000187.1:0-3578 GCA_965648775.1 Caldifarciminota bacterium
CCGGCTCTACGTCGCCAATGCCTATGCCCGCCGAATTCCATATTACACGAGCGATACCCTGCCCACGCTTCAGGGCAACATCCCGGCGCCGGATACCATGACCACGGATCTCAAGTACTGCATTTACGACAACACTTTCTGGGTCGCGGCCAATCCCGCGGTTCGCCGCGTGTATAAAATCTCGAACACGGGTACGATCCTGCGTCAGTTTAATAACCCCGCCAACGATTACCCAACCGGACTGGCCTGGCTCGAACCTCAGCGGCTTTTGTACCTTGCTGACCGCCGAACTGCGACCAACAGCCCGACTGAATATATTTACCGCTCCGACACCCTGGGCAACGGCACCCAGATCACGATTCCCTGGACCGGCAACGCCGGAGCCCGGGGCCTGGCGACAGAACCCTACGGCCCAGATACTACTCTGCTCATGATTTTCACTTTCTTCAATGCCGGCGCCACGAATCTGGATTCAGTCGGCATCATGGAACTAAGACGTACCGACCTGGCTGTGCAGAACTCAGCGGCCCTGCCCGGCTGGAATGCCCGTGGCTGCGAGTATGATCCGCGTGACGGCAATTACTGGATATCACTATGCCAGAATCCTGACCGGTCCATTGGTAAGATCGCTGGTTTCCGCGGGGTGCCGATTGGCATCGCGGATAACATGACTGGACCGGACAAAGGCTTTTTCCTGGCTCCAGCTGCGCCCAATCCTTTTCGCCAGCACGTGACCTTTGCTTATTACCTGCCATCAGCCCAGTCTGTACGTTTAGCCATCTTCGATGCCGCCGGCCGGCTGGTCAAGGTTCTGGTCGATCGTTCAGAACCAGCCGGACCTCACGCCGTGCTCTGGCAGGGCCGGGACGAACAGGATATAGCCGTGGCGGCGGGCGTCTATTTCTGCCGACTTGAAGCAGGCGATCAGACGCAAACTCGAAAAGTCATCGTGACCCGATGACGTAACACCCTACGCATACACCTCCGAACGGGGGGCGGCGACCACCGCCCCCCGCATAATTTTTAGTCCGGCTGGAAGCCATGACAGTATAAACGATCAGCAAACTTCATCTGCTCTCTCAATATTTTTCCCCCTTGACATTTAGCAATTTTTATGTATAATTATACTATTATTATGAATATTTATACAATAATGGAGAAATGATGACCGTGAACGATTTTATCTCGACCCAGGACTGGCCGCTCGAGCGGCTGCTCAGGGTGCTCGAGCGCGCGGCTGCGATCAAGGCCGGAACGATTCCCGGCCGCGGCGATGCACTACGCGGCAAGCATATCGCCCTGCTCTTCTTCAATCCATCCCTGCGCACCCGGTCCTCCATGGAAATCGCCGTGACCGACCTGGCTGGACATGCGATCGTGCTTCAGCCCGGCAAGGACGCCTGGCCAATCGAAGTCCGCGACGGGGTCGTGATGGACGGCGAGGCTGAAGAGCACGTCAAGGAAGCAATCAAGGTGCTGGAGGGATTTTGCGCAGCGATCGCGGTTCGGGCGTTTCCCAAGTTCCAGAACTGGGAAGAAGACCGAAAAGATCCAGTGCTGCAGGCGATTCAGCGGTGCTCTTCGAAACCGGTAATCAACATGGAAACGATTGTTCATCCGCTACAGGAACTGGCCCTGGCCCAGACCATGCGCGCGCATTTCGGCGCCGATCTGCCAAAAAAGAAATTCCTCCTGACCTGGACCTACCATCCCAAGCCCCTGAACACGGCGGTCGCCAATTCAGCGGCCCTGATCAGCACCCGTCTGGGTATGGATCTGACAATCCTGCGGCCGGAGGGCTATGATCTGGATCCGGTCTTCATGGACGCCGCCCGGCAGAACGCCCGGTCCGCGGGGAGAACGGTGACGGTCACGTCCGACATTGAAGCTGCCTACCGTGGTAAGGATTTCGTGTACGCCAAGAGCTGGGGGGCGCTTGAATATTTCGGCCGCTGGCCGGACGAGAAACCGATCCGGGACGGCCTAAAGCACTTCATCGTCGATCAGCGGAAGCTGGCCATGACCAACAACGCGTTCTTCAGCCATTGCCTGCCCATGCGCCGGAATGTCAAAGCGACCGATGAAGTCATTGATTCGCCCCGCTCGCTGATTTATGAAGAAGCCAACAACCGTTTGCATACGGCCAAGGCCCTGCTGATGGAGATCTTCGGCCATGAACAATAATCAGAAAGTCATCCTGGCTTTTTCTGGCGGCCTGGACACATCCTACTGCGCGGTCTGGCTTAAAAAACAGGGCTACCGCGTAATCACGGTTCATGTTGCCACTGATGACTTGACCCCGGCCGCCCGCGCGGCAATTGAAAAACAGGCCCGACAATTGGGCGCGTGGCGCCACTACAGCGTGGATGGACGGGAGAAGATATACCGGACGATCATCGCCTATCTCATCAAATCCCACGGATTGTATCAAGGAGTATATCCCCAACTTTGCGCGGACCGTTACGCAATCGTGGAAGAGTGTGCGCGCATTGCCGGACGAGAAAAAACTAACTTAATCGCCCATGGCTGTACGGCGGTGGGCAATGATCAGGTCCGCTTCGATGTATCAATCCGGGCACTGGGCGACTACGAGATAATCGCGCCGATCCGGGATCTGCAGTCGCGAATAAAAAACCGCCTGCGCTCCCACGAAATTGATTACCTCCAGCAGGCGGGTTTCCAGGTGCCCAGCCGTCTGAAAAAATACACGGTGAACCAGAATCTGCTGGGTGTGACCATTTCCGGTTCCGAAATTGATGAATTAAAAGAACCGGCGGAAAGCGCCTATGTCCTGACCCGGCGAACCGCTGGAAATCGAATCAGCTATGTGCAGCTTGGTTTTAACCATGGTCTGCCCGTTACTCTCAACCGCCGGCCGCGGTCCGGCCCGGAAATATTGAAGCGGTTAAATACGATCATCGGCGCTTACGGCATCGGCCGGTTCATGTACACCGGTGATTGTATCATTGGCATCAAAGGCCGGATCGCCTTTGAATGCCCTGGCTTGCATGCCCTGCTTACGGCCCATCAGGCCTTGACCGAGGCCGTCCTGTCAAGGGAACAAAACCGGTTTTTACGCATCGTGGCCGAGCAATGGTCGCAACTCGTTTTCTCCGGTCTTTATTTTGATCCCCTGGGCCGCGATTTGGAAAAACTCCTTGACCATCTTCAGCGCCATGTCACCGGGCAGGTGACCCTGAAAGTTGAGCCCGGCCGCCTGCAAGTGGTCTCATATTATTCGCCTTTTCTCCTGCGCGATCAGCACCTGGTCTATGCCCAGCAGGCATCCTGGTCGGCTCAGGAGGCAACCGGTTTTGTCCAGCTCTTTGGTTTGTCCACCATCCTG
Source organism: Caldifarciminota bacterium (assembly GCA_965648775.1). Classification (GTDB taxonomy): domain Bacteria; phylum Hydrothermota; class Tepidihabitantia; order SM23-42; family JAOAFX01; genus CBFGIH01. The sequence continues at coordinate 3,347 of CBFGIH010000187.1, forward strand.
GCTAACCGACGGGATCGGCAATTATGATCAATCTGGATATCCTGCGCCGGCTGGTAATGATCAGTTCAGAAAACCCGGGATCCGATTGCCGGTCGATCGCCGGGTTCATCGCGAATTTCCTTCGTCGCCATACGCGGGCCCGGCTGGTGCTTCAGCCGGTCAGGGGCGGCAACCTGAATCTCATCGTCATCTACGGCCGGCCCCGTTTTTTCATCAACGCCCATCTCGATAC
>CBFGIH010000188.1:0-3547 GCA_965648775.1 Caldifarciminota bacterium
GGCACGCCGGATCATTTTGACGATGATCTCCAGACTGAAATCTATGACATCAACGGCCTGCCTTCCAATCAGATTACCGCCCTGGCCGCCGGCCGCGATATCTGGGTGGGCACGCCGGCAGGACTGGCGCGCTGTTCCCGGGATTTTCTGCAGATTGATGTCTTCACGACCAGCCAGGGACTGCTTGACAATTATATCACCTGCCTGCTCACCGATGACACACTGGTTTTAGCCGGCACCGAACGCGGCCTGAATCGTTTCCATGCTGGTCGTTTTGACACGCTCTGGTCGGGCCGGCCGGTGAAAGCCATTGCCCGAAGCGGCGACACGATCATGCTGGCGCTTGATTCCATTCCCCAGGTCGCGGTTTTAACCCCTGACACCCAGTATTACCTCACCGCCGGCCTGCCCGCGGCGACCGTGGTCAACCGCGTCGCGAAAACCGGGTCATACTGGTCTGCAGGCCTGGGCAATGCCTATGGCACATCGTTGTTTGGTGACGGTCTTGGTCAATGCAATCCCAGCGCGATGAATCCTGCCTGGTCCGTGCAGACCGCAGCCTGTCTGCCTTCCAACCATATCAACGATATCTGCGTAAGCGCCGACGGCGTGTTTCTGGCACATGGCGTACGGACCAATGGCGCTCTTTCCCGGGGAATTGGCTGGCTGCACAACGATAGCACTTGGACTCATTTTGCCCTGGATACGATCATCCCCTCGGCGCTTAATATCCACCGCTGCGAAACCGCGCCGGACGGCAAGATCTGGTTTACCATGAACACCGTTTCTTTTGCCGCCGCGGATTCATTCATTGCCTTCGCCTACGAGCCCAGCACCGGCCAGTGGTTTTTTGCCCGCAAACCGGAAAATACCGATGCGGTCTGGGATCTCAAGTTTGATGCGCAGAACAATCTTTATGTGCAGATCGGCCGTTCCCAACTGCCGGGTGGCGGCAATCGAACGTGGGTCCTTGACCGCAACCTGACCGCCCGCGCTTACCTGCCGCCCCAGAAAGAAGGTTTTTTTGATGAAATAACGATTTCCGCCGGCGGCCAGGTCTGGAAGACCATCGCCTATGAAACCGGCTCGGGCGCCGAAGGCCTGGTCATGACTGATACCCGCGGCACGCCCTATGATAATGCCGATGATCTCTTTCGCATATACACGATCAATGACGGCCTACCTGCCAATAAAGTCCGCGGCTGCATCCTGGACCAGCAGCAGGTCATTTATGTCGCCACGAACCGCGGTCTGGCAGAAGGAGACAGTGAACACTTTTCGACGATTCCCCACTTTTACGATCAGGATTTGATCGACGTCACGCTCGATACCGAAAACCGAATCTGGATTCTGAGTTATCAGGGCATCAGCTGTTATGATCCCGTCTTTCAGACCGCTACCGACTGGACCTTTGGCTCTCTGGATATCAGCCTGGAATTGACCGCCGACCCCAAGGAAGTGATTCAGGTCCAGGGCTTTGCCTTTGATCCCTACCGTCATTGCCTGTGGCTGGCGGGTGACAACGGTCTGCTCCGGCTGAACATCACCAGCACCTTTTCTCCGGATCTGGACCGGCTTGTCGTTTATCCCAATCCCCTGGTCAACGGCCGCACCATTCGGATTAAAAATCTGCCAGCCGATAGCCGCGTTTCCATCTTTTCCCTCGCGGGCCGCTGCCTGAGCAAAGAGTTAAGACCGGATCCGACCTTCGGCGAAATCATCTGGCAGGTGCCGGAGAACACGCCGGCGGGACTTTACTTCGCCCTTGTGGCCACGGCGCAAGGCAAGCGGATTGTGAAATTCGCCATTGCCCGCTGACCAAGACGGATCTTTCAATTTGGATTGTTGATGAGATAAACCGGCATGCATGAATTATCGGTAACCAAATCGATTCTTAAGCTATGCGTCCAGGAGGCAAGAAAAAACGGCCTGAGCCGCGTGCGGCGCATTCATATTGCCCTGGGCAAGTTCACCGGTTTTTCGGCGAAAGCCATCCGCTTTTATTTTACCCGGCTGGAAAAGGACACGGCCTGCCGCGGCGCCCGTCTCTTTTTTCATGAAATCCCTATCCGGATCAAATGCTCAGCCTGCGGCTGCGAACAGGAAATCAAAGAACCCGTGTTTGTCTGCCCGGCTTGCACTTCCCGCCGACTGGACATCACTGGTGGCCGTGAATTTTTTGTGGAATCAATTGAAGGAGATTAGCATGAAAAAAATTTCGGTGTTGACGCCGGTGCTGGCTTCCAATCAAGAACGGGCCCGGGAAAACAGAAAATTTTTTGATAAAAACCGTACGCTGGTTCTCAACATCATCGGTTCGCCGGGTTCGGGTAAGACCTCAGTGATTGCGCGGCTGGCGGAAAAACTAAAAGCCGATCACCAAATCCTTGTGATCGAGGGCGACATCAAGGGCTCAATTGATTCGATGAGATTAAAAAAATTGGCGATCAATACCATTCAGATTAACACGGTGACGGCGTGCCATCTTGACGCTTTCATGACGGCCCAGGCTTTACCGCAGATCAAAAAACCGTATGATTTAATTTTCATTGAAAATGTCGGCAACCTGGTCTGTCCCGCGGAGTTTGAGATCGGTGAGGACTATAAAATCGCCATCCTGTCGACGCCGGAAGGCGACGACAAACCCCTAAAATATCCTTTATTGTTTCACCTGGCGAAAGTGGTGGTCATCAACAAGACCGACTTGCTGCCTTATGTTGATTTTGATGTAAAACAGGCAAGAAAAAATATTCGGGCGAACAATCCCCGAGCAGTTATTTTTGAGGTCTCGGCCAAAACCGGCGCCGGGTTTAACTCCCTGCTTGCTTTTCTGATCCGGGGAATTAAGAAAAAACGCTGAGGACGATGCCGCCGGCATGATCCGCACGCAAATCAAGGTCCGGGGGGTGGTCCAGGGCGTTGGTTTCCGGCCGTTTATTTATCGGCTGGCGCTGCGCCTCGGGCTGAGCGGTTTTGTCCGCAACACCACGGCCGGCGTGGAGATTCAAATTCAGGGATCAGCCACAAAAACTCGTGCGTTCATCAAAAAACTGGCCGCGGAAAAACCGCCGGCGAGCCGCATTGACCAGTTAACCTTAAAGCGACTGCCCGCCTGCCCAACCCATGGTTTTCAGATCAAAACCAGCCGCGCCGTTGCCGGCTTCACTCAGATATCACCGGACATCGCCTTGTGTCCGCAGTGTCTAAAAGAAATGAACGATCCCCGCGACCGCCGCTTTCATTATCCCTTCATCAACTGCACCAACTGCGGACCGCGCTATTCCATCATTGAGGACACGCCCTATGACCGGCCGCGCACGGCCATGAAAAAATTCACCATGTGTCCGGCCTGCCGCCGGGAATTCGAAGATCCGGCTGACCGGCGTTACCACGCCCAGCCCGACTGCTGTCCGGTCTGCGGTCCCCGTCTCACCCTGCAGGCCATCAACGGTCGGAAAATCCGGGGAAAAGATCCGATCTCGACCGCGGCCGCGCTGATAAAAAAAGGCCGGATCATCGCCATCAAAGGCATCGGCGGATTTCATAT